>NZ_CP012712.1:0-300000 GCF_001295365.1 Parageobacillus thermoglucosidasius
AATCGGTCGCTCCCGCATTAGGAGCAGGAAACGGTGTTGTGCTAAAGCCACATGAGCATACGCCTATCACCGGTGGAACGCTCATTGCCAAAATTTTTGAAGAAGCAGGTCTGCCAAAAGGTCTGCTAAATGTTGTTATAACTGAAATTGAGGAAATTGGCGACGGATTCATTGAACATCCAATTCCAAAGGTTATTTCATTTACAGGTTCAAGTAAAGTTGGAAAACATATCGGTGAAGTTGCCGGACGTCATTTGAAAAAAGTCTCATTGGAGCTTGGAGGAAATAGTGCACTGATTGTCCTGGATGATGCCGATATTGATCTTGCTGTCAGTGCAGCGGTTTTCAGCCGTTTTACACATCAAGGCCAAATTTGTATGTCAGCGAATCGAATTATCGTTCATGAAAAAGTATATGATGAATTTTTAACAAAATATGTACGTAAAGTAGCTAGTTTGAAATGCGGCGATCCACGAGACCCTGAGACGATTATTGGACCGTTGATGAATGAAAGACAAGTTCAAATGATTATCAACCTTATTGAAACAGGCATAAAAGAAGGCGCAACCCCTATTTTAAAAGGAGAAGTGAAGGGAAATATTGTAGAACCCGTCATATTTACCGATGTTACGCCGGATATGACGATTGCCAAAGAAGAGCTTTTTGGCCCAGTTGTATGCATTATGAAAGTTGAAAATGACCAACAAGCAATTGAGTATGCCAACAACAGCGATTTTGGCTTAAGCGGCGCCATCCATACATCCAATATTGAACGCGGCGCGGAGATGGCGAAACAGATTGAAACTGGTATGATTCATATTAACGACGGAACCATCAATGATGAACCAATAGTTGCATTTGGCGGAGAAAAAAATTCAGGATTAGGACGACTCAACGGCTCATGGAGCTTAGATGCGTTTACAACTGTTAAATGGATTTCCATTCAACATACACCGAGAAAATACCCATATTCGTAATCATGATAAATCTGGTACCCATCGTTCACTAAGTAAGCAAATCGTTCATAACTCGTTTGATACATAACGGGTTAGAACTTTTTCTGTCAGCTTGTCGATAATGCAAAAAGCCCAGCCCTTCTCCGATGAGAAGGGCTTTTAAAACATATTATTCCTGGATAATTATCGCTTCAAATCCTGCAGCTTTTGCTTTTTCTGCCAGTTGTTTCGCGTTTTCAAGATTGGCGAACGCACCAATTTGCACTTTATATAGTCCATCTTTATAAATGACATATACATTGAATCCCTTTGCCTTTGCTTTTGCCGCTAAATGATCTGCATTTGTTTTCACTCTAAAAGCGCCAATCTGCACTTTGTAAAGCGTTCCTGCGCTTTTTTTCGGCAATCCAAAAGACCGAACGATACCATTGACATGGCCGCGGGCAATGTTCTCAATAAATGAACTGCTTTTTCAGTTTCGGTGCATCGTTTGCATTATCAATAAAGCCATTTTTCGGTGAGAACTGCAGGCATGTTAGTTTCTCTTAAAACAAAGAAATTTGCTTGTTTCATTCCGCGATCCAAAAAATCCACCAGCTTTATAATCTCTTCGTGAATATTTTTTTGGTAGGTTGTTGTCGGGGACCCGACACCTGGATAAACATAATCTTCATATCCAGTTCCTCCGCCAGAATTAACATGGATGGAAAGATAAAAATCGGCTCCCCATGTATTAGCTGCAGCTGTCCGTTCTGTTAAACTGACCGTTTGATCACCAATACGGCTCATTCGGATCGAAACATTATCATATTCAGCTAACAGGATATCTCGAATCCGCACAGCAATTTGAAGTGTCACATTTTTTTCCTGCAACCCATTTCCAATTGCTCCGGGATCTGCTCCGCCATGTCCTGGATCAATAAAGATTTTTACCATTTCTCCTCACCTCCATAAATAATTTATGTTTGTTCGCTGGACGTGCCTGTATAAAAAGCTTGTGCATTTGAATCACCACCGTAAAAAAGAAAAAGCCACCTACCTAACAGGCAACTTATTTCCGTTCGTGGCATGCCCTCTCGCGAATAAATATAGGAAAGGGGATTTTTGCACATTCTTTCCTAAAACATTGCATTCCTAAATATAATAAATGCCGTCGACCTCCGATCATGCAGAAAACCCAAGGGATCGACGACAGTTCTTATTCCCTTTTTCCTTAGGAATCTTCATCATTCCCATATATTGACACAATTTTCTTAATAGCGTATACTTTATGTAACATTTCAGAAAAATGCTGATACATCAATATTTTTTTTGGGTTTGTATCTTACCTATGAGGAATTGAAACATATCCTGCATATTCTCCGCATACGTCAGAGTTAGAGTTTGTATCTTACCTATGAGGAATTGAAACATTTCAACCTCAAGGCTTTCTCCGTTTGCCTGTTCAGTTTGTATCTTACCTATAAGGAATTGAAACCGATTCACCCGATCAACAAGAGTTTTAGAACCAAAATCATTTGTATCTCCCTATAAGGAATTAACCCTCTCTGTCCGCTGCCTGACTGGCCTTTGAAGTTTTTGAACGAAATTTGCTAGTGATAAAAAAAATCGATAAAGCCGACAAGTTGTTTTATATTATGAAGGCAAAATGATAAACAAGGTTTCGCTCATGTTAGTTCACTTGTCTTATGGCTCTTGCCGGAATCAGCTGGCTGGGCAATTAGGAACCGGTGTTGCTGCGGCCTGGTTAGGAGCTAGTGTTGGCTGGTTACTTACGATAGTAAGGAGGATATAGATGTATAAAAGTGGCTTTAAAACATTCTGGGCAGAAAAGTCACCATTTTTGCTCGAGGAACTTTTCAGCAACTCACTTTTCTAATTATCTTTTCCCCTCTTTTCACAAGCATGTTTAAGGAAAAAGTTTTGCTTTTTGCCATCTCTGTTTTATTTATTACAATCATTAATTTAGGTGTGGAGTATTTTGCTATAGCAAAAAACGGGCCAAATCTAAGCACTATATAGGATTGTTTTTGTTCATAAGTCTCCCTGTCAATATAATAATTTTGTTAATTTTTTCTATCATAACTTAATAAGCTTTTCGTTGTTATTGATCCATTGCTTTTTGTCTTGTTATACAGTACAATCATGAATCGTGCAATATCACCCTTACGCCGGAAAATCCTTGCGCAGCAAGGTTTTTCTTTTTTGCTTGCATAATTTTAAGTGAAGAAAGCAGCGATCATCCATACATATTGCCGCATATCTCGCGCCATTCATTGAAGGAGGACGGAATCATGAAGAAATTCGTTAGCGCGCTAGCCATAATAGTATCCACAGCGATTTTTCCGGGAAATAGTTTTGCACATCCGGGTGCGCTCGATAAACTTGGCGGGCATTTCCGCAAATCCGATTGTACGTATTTATTGCATGAACCAACACCGATTGCAATGCAAGCAAAAGATAAGGCGGCGCTAGCCCAGCTAATAAAAAAATACAACAGCAATTCCGAATGTGTGCGACAGTTGACACTGGGATAAAATTGATTTGCAAGGACATACGCTGGGCGGAACATCTTCTTCCGCCGCGTCTTCACCGAAACAGTCCACGAACCAATCCTCTTCATTGCAATTAGGCCAAAAATATCCTGCAAAACTGGTGACATGCATTGACGGAGATACGGCGAGGTTTATGGTCAATGGACGGGAATATACCACCCGCTTTCTTTTCATCGACACTCCTGAAAGCACAATACAAGTTGAACCATATGGAAAAGAAGCAAGCCGGTTTACTTGTTCCCGATTAAGCCGCGGGGATATTACATTAGAAACAGATGGAAGCACGCTTTTTGACAAATATCGCCGATTATTAGCATGGGTCTGGGTAGGAGATAAACTGCTGCAGGAAGAAATTGCGAAAGCGGGGTTAGTGGAAGATTTTTATGATTACGGGGATTATAAATACGAAGACCGCATTCGCAAGGCAATGGATGAAGCGAAACAAGCCGGCGCAGGAATGTACGGGGCATCATCGTCAAAAATGAATTCAGCCGATCAGCAAACAAAAAAGCGAAGGCCAAAAACCAGACATTCCGTCGCCTGATAATGAACAGAAAAACCAGCAAGCGGATCAGGAAACAACCGCAAAAGAAACTTCTGATTCCAACACGGAACGTCCTGTCTTTTACTTGCTTGTATTTGCATTTATCGTTGCCTTTTTCTACTTTTTAAGTCGAAAATAAACTTATAACCATTCCCCTTCTCTTGCATCTGCGGACAAAAATGATAAAGTGTGTTTCCCCCATCACAATCTTAAACATTGAAAAAGAGCTGATCCAAAAAAAACGATCAGCTCTTTTCTTTTTATTGCTCTGGCAATAACTCCTCCAGCGTGGAAGAGCCGGGAGATGACGCGGCCGCAGCCGAAGCGCCGTTCATCCGCCGAAATCCATATTTTTCTAAATATTGTATTTGTTCTTCCGTTAATGCATTGTATGCGATCACAGAAGGTGTTCCTGATGATTTGTAAATTAAATTGCCTGTCACCGGACATTGAAACGCGTCTGCGACAAACCCTTCCCCGTCTTGAATCGTGAATAAACGAATCGGCATCACGTTCATTTTGCTTCCCTCTTTCTATCGATGTTGTCCATTTATTACGATTATCCTATTCTCCTCATTCTATACCATTCTTTTGCCAACAATGAGCAAATCCCGCTCGATCCCGTCTAGTTCGGCAACTTTAGGAAGATGTCCCCATGTTTCAAAACCAAAGCGCATAAAAAGCCGCAAACTAGGCTCATTATGCGCAAAAATAAACCCTAAAAGAGTTTTGATATCCAAGCTAGGCGCTTCCTCCACCGCTTTTTGCAAGAGCTGTTTGCCGATTCCTTTTCCCCGATACGCTCCGGAAATGTAAATGCTGATTTCCGCCGTATGGCGATACGCCGGCCGCCCATAAAACGATTGGAAACTAAGCCATGCGCGCACATGCCCATCCAGCTCTACGACCCACAGCGGACGCGTATGCGGATCATGATTGAAAAACCACGCTTTCCTGCTTTCAACGGTCACTGGTTCAAGATCTGCCGTTACCATTCTTGACGGAATCGTTTCGTTATATATTTGAACAATTGCTGGCAAGTCTTCAATGTTTGCATTCCGAATCATCTTATCTCCACCTTTTCACCATGTGCGTTTTGCTTACTAAAACAATATACGAGGGAGTATAATCATTTACATATATGACAGGAAAGGAGAGAGGTCGTAATGAATCGCACTGCTATCGTTTATCTCGTCTCGCTTGCCGCGTTTCTCGGCCCATTTACACAGACGATTTACACCCCTATTTTACCAGAAGTAACAAAAGATTTTGGAACTTCTTCTTTTTTAGTGAATTTAACGATTTCGATTTTTACTTTTTTCTTGGCACTGATGCAAATGGTATACGGGCCTTTAACGGACACAAAAGGGCGGCGCAACGTGTTGCTCTTCGGAGTTTTCCTTTACATAACCGCATCGCTTGGCTGCTTTTTTTCCAACTCGATTTATGTCCTTCTTGTCTTTCGGGCTTTGCAAGCGATCGGAATCGCCGCTGGGTCGGTAGTTGCCGCAACCGTCATCGGGGATTTATTCGAGGGGAAAGCACGCGGAAAAGCGATGGGCACTTTTCAAATGATGGTTTCTCTCGGGCCGGTTGCCGGCCCGATCGTCGGCGGGTTTCTTGGCGGCAGGTTTAACTTCCATTCCGTCTTTCTCGTTCTCGTTTTGGCAGGATTGCTTATCTGGGTCGGAAACTTTATTTTTCTCCAAGAAACAAAACCGGAAAAACAATTGGCAAAAACATTCCGGCTTCGCGATTTTATCCCGATCCTTCGTCACCGAACAGGCTCATCGATTATTTTATTAGGATTTATTCAATATTACGCTATGTATAATTTTCTCGTTTTTCTTCCCAGCATTTTAACTGAACGATACGGTTTGTCTGCGGAAGAAAAAGGAATCGCCTATTTGGCGATGTCATGCATGATCGTCATTGGAAGTTTTATCGGGGGACGCATTCAAGGGCATTGGCAAGAGCGCCATATCATTTTGGCAACATCATATTTAAATGTCGCGTCCATTTTGCTGTTTCTGATCGTTTCGCATATTTCCATTTCATTGCTGCTTATATCTATCATGCTGTTTGGCTTATTTTTAGGAACATCCTTGCCGGTGCAGACGACTTTGTTAACGTACGTGTTTCAAGCGAACCGTTCTACCGCCATCGGGGTATATAACTTTTTCCGCTACATGGGAATGGCTTTGGGACCAATGATCGGAAGTTTGCTATTCTCGTTAGGAGGATATGCTCTCGTATACGGATTCACTGATATCGGATTCTTTTTCTTCTCGCTTTGGTTAACCGCGCGCGTCATGTTTATGAATCGTCCAACCTCTTCTATATAACAACGCTACTTCGATGCAGAAGTAGCCCCTTTTTTTCCTGCCACTGCTTCCAGCAAAATGGACAGCAGCGTGCCAACGATCAATCCGTTGCTCGCCACCGAAGCAATCACCGGCGGCAGCGGAGCGAACGCTTCAGAAGGCACAAACATCACTCCGATTCCTGTAAATAGCGGCAGGCTTACTTGTTCCGCCCGCTCTTTCCATCCACCGTTTTGCTCTAATTCTTTCAATCCAAGCGTAATCATTCCAGCAAACATCGGGAAAATAGCGGCATATCCTACCGCGGCAGGCATAGCGGTAAACAAAGATACCGCCGGCATGAACAAACTCATCAGCATAATGAGAACGCAAGCAATGACAAAAGGAAGCCGCTTCGTAATTTTGCTTGTGGCAATAAACGACGCCGCTCCAGATATCGGAACGGAACCGATCGCCGCCAGCACCCCGCTAATCATATGGCTGATTCCCATCATGAAACCAGCCCGCTTCGGAGAAGGATTCCCGGCATTTGCTTTCTCTGCTTTCATGACACTTTCCACTACTTTCACGCTTGCTAACATATTCGTTAAAAGCAAAAGCGTAACAAAAAAGGCGGTAGGAACGATGCCCCATTCCCAACGCGGCGGCCCGAACGCAAACCATTTAGGAAATTCAAACCACTTTTCCGTCCAATGGATGGAAGGGGCAAATCCAAACAAACGGAACAATATCCAGCCGGTGATCATGCTGACAATAATGCTGAACTGCCGTAAAACAGGATGATTGGTCATCCATAGCGACAAAAAAATAATGATCGTCGACAGCGCTGCGACAACGATAGAGACTTTTCCTGTCTCATCCACTCCAAGCAATCCTTTTAAAAACGATCCGCTCAGCTGCACCGCAAGAAGAAGCAAATACGTCCCGGTTACCGTCGGAGTGAACAGACGGGCAAGACGGTCTACAATTCCAAGCAAACTCAATAACATAAACAAAATTCCGCTCATGATCAGCGCACTTTCAAGGACACGAAGCGTTTCCGCACGGGTACCGTATAACGCGACCCCAAAGCTTGCGTACAAAATAAAAATCCCCCACCAAATTCCGGCAGGCCCTTCATTGAGAGGGAGACGATGACCAAAAGCGGTTTGCAACAATCCAGCGACCGCTAACACAAAAAATGTCCGCGAAATAAACGCCATCGCGTCCGCCGTTTCAAGCTGGTACAAAGAAGCTACTGTCACCGGCACGACAATGCTTCCCGATATAATGAATAAAAACCATTGCAGGGAGGAAATAACTTGCCTCACGAGCTATAACCCTTTCCATATAGAATAGCATTCTCCTGAGGAAAAGGATACCATAATGCCGCATCGATGAGAAAACATTTGTTTTCAAACAGCCGCATCTCCCTGCTTGCTTATTAAACGGCGAATGTTGGAAACTAAACGATCAACTTAATGCCAGATCCATCTTTTTATTTGTCCTTGCATCATATCTGTCATATTGCCATGCCATTATCGGCTTTGCAGAAACGGAAAAATAAAAACGCCTGAAAAGCGGCGTTTTTCCCATATGTGTTCTCTATTGTTTCTCTGTAAGCTCCTCTACAGGCACTTCCCGCTGTTCGCGCAGATGCCCGTCACGCAAATGAATTGTGGCTGTTTCTTCTTGCTCATTATAATCATCAATCCAAACAGATACTCCATTGTAATAAACCGGAATATCTGCAGGAGATGAAACAATTTGTTTTACCCGATTTATATCCATGTTCACATCCCTCTCTTTTGTTGTATTTATCATGATGTAGTATGAAACGGGAAAGAATTTTTATGCAAAAAATAGGCAAAAATGCAAATAGTGACTTCGCAAAACAGCCTGTATATGGAGGAAACTGATGAAAAATTGGGATGTGTTCATATCGTATTTGCGTCTTCCTGTCTTTATGCGTTTGCTTATCATCGGGACGATCATGATTGTCATTTTTGGAACATTGATTCATTTCGTCGAACCAGCGACGTTCCGGCATGTGTTCGACGGCATATGGTGGGCAATCGTGACAGCCGCTACCATCGGCTATGGCGATATGGTGCCAAAAACGGTTGCTGGGAAAATCGTCGCCATTTCTCTCATTTTGCTAGGAACGGGAGTCATCACGACTTATTTCGCGTCATTATCAGCGGCGGCTGTCGCCAAAGAGTCAGCACTGTCAAATGGGCAGCTCCGTTATATGCAGAAAGGGCATATCATCATTGTTGGATGGAACGAACGGGCTCGCGAAGTAATAGCAAAACTTTCGGAATATACCCCTCCTGTCCGATGCGTTATTATTGATGCCACTTTAAATGAGCTTCCGGTTCCTTTTAAAAACGTTCATTTTATAAAAGGAAATCCTAGCTATGACGATGTGCTTCATAAAGCGAACGCCACCGAAGCGCAAATGATTTTGATAACGGCTAATCAGCACAAAAGCGAAGCAGACGCAGACAAAGACTCTATTTTAACATTGCTGGCTGTCAAAGGCATTCATCCATCCATATACGCGATTGTGGAAATATTAACAGAACAGAACGTGAATAACGCAAAACGAGCCGGTGCGGATGAAGTGATTCAAACCAATTTGCTGGCAAGCTTCACGATGGCAAACAGCCTTCAATCACCGGGCGTATCCAAAGCGATCATAGAATTGCTGCACCAACTTCACGGCAAAAAACTGCAACTGATCGCTGCAGAAGGCCCGCTCATCGGAAAAACGTTTTTGGAAAGCAGCGAAATGTTATTAGACAAACGAATGATTTTAATCGGCGTTATGAGAGAAGAAGAAGGATATATAAACCCTTCTCCGCATTTTTTGATCGAAAAGGGAGACCGTCTGTTCGTAATCACGCCTTAATCGATCAGGCGATTTTCTAAATCTTTGACGAGCGCTTTTCCAACGTTAATATATTTTTCCGAAACCGCCGCATCAGGGTCCTGCGGCTCCGAAAACTGGTTAAAAGCCGCGCCAAAATTTCCTGCATAAGCATGGTCATCCACTCCGCTTTGATACTTGTGCGACAGTAAAAACGGCCTGCCGAGCTTGACAGTGGTTCCGTGGGAATCAAGCTGCCCGTCAATTGCTTCGAATGGAACGCGCAAAAATTGATATCCCGCTTCATCGGCAATTTTATAATCAAATGAACCATGATCATAATCCCAATTTCCGCCAATGGTATAACCAAGCGGCTTTAACAATTGCTCCAATTGAAATAGAGGAAACGTTTTCCCTTCCAACTGTGATGGAATTTCGATCATCGCAAACAACCTCCTTTTTCACCTATGTTTCCCTATTCGCGCTCTTTATATGATTGTTATGGAATATTGCCTGCTACATAATGCCCCCACACTGTCAATGTCGTCGACCTGGAATAGCGCAGAAAACCCAAGGGATCGACGACATTCCCTTTTGCTGCTTTTCCCAACTTCCATCAGCACCGCCGCATATTGACGAAATTTTCAAAACCAACTATACTAAACATAGCTGCTTTCGAAAAAGCTGATATACCAACGCTTTTTGGGGTTTGTATCTTACCTATAAGGAATTGAAACCTTCATCCAGCGTCAAGTCGTTCATTTCACTTGTCGTTTGTATCTTACCTATAAGGAATTGAAACTTGGGTGGCGCTGTCGCGCACTCCCTTGACCCTCAAGTTTGTATCTTACCTATAAGGAATTGAAACTTTCACATTCCGGCGCTTTTGTTTCAAGAACAGCCTCGTTTGTATCTTACCTATAAGGAATTGAAACTCGACGGCCCCTGAATTAGATCAGCTTGGTGGTATCTCGTTTGTATCTTACCTATAAGGAATTGAAACCTTCAAATGGGATGACTCTAACTATATCAGGATTTCAGTTTGTATCTTACCTATAAGGAATTGAAACATTGAAATGATATGCGACTGGAAAGCTGCGGTGATGTTTGTATCTTACCTATAAGGAATTGAAACCGCTTTCAAACGCCATTAAATCGTCACCTCCTCGGTGTTTGTATCTTACCTATAAGGAATTGAAACTCTGGAACACAAATGAAAGGAGTAATAACTGGATGAAGTTTGTATCTTACCTATAAGGAATTGAAACTCCGTCGAAGAAATGATTTCTTTGCTATTCCGGCTCTCGTTTGTATCTTACCTATAAGGAATTGAAACAGAATATCCATTGAGTAATTGCACTCGACCATGATGTTTGTATCTTACCTATAAGGAATTGAAACCACTATTTTTTGTTATTTCGAGTTGAGCAGCTGTTGTGTTTGTATCTTACCTATAAGGAATTGAAACATGAAAGCACCTTCTTTAGAACGCGACGCTCTCATCGTTTGTATCTTACCTATAAGGAATTGAAACGAAGTAATTAGTCAAGCAATTAGGTGGCAAGGCATGTGTTTGTATCTTACCTATAAGGAATTGAAACTCACGTTTCGAGATATGAGAAAAGAACACGGTCATTTGTTTGTATCTTACCTATAAGGAATTGAAACTGAAGCACCTTGGCGTGAAGAGAAAGTTAAAAAAGGTTTGTATCTTACCTATAAGGAATTGAAACTGACTTCTGCCAAAATCGCTCTATCCTCATTGGCTTGTTTGTATCTTACCTATAAGGAATTGAAACCAGGCGCAGCGAACGCCTTATAGGCACAGCGAACGCCGTTTGTATCTTACCTATAAGGAATTGAAACTCAAGCCGGCCGATTCGCATTCTTTTGGCGGACGAGGTTTGTATCTTACCTATAAGGAATTGAAACTAAACTCAGTAATGTCTGGCTGCCAATCTGCAAGCAGTTTGCATCTTACCTATAAGGATTAAAACCTAAGAGATCGTTCTCTTCTCTTATCTCTTAGGTTTTTTCGTTTGTGCCTTCGCTTATGAAAAATTGAAACACTTACTCCGGCTGCCTTCCGATACGCAATTCAGTTTGTATCTTATTATGAGGAGCAAAACAGGTGTGCAGCTGCATTGTTGCTACCTTTGCTGCCACGGTTTATATTGCAAAACTTAAAACCTCGGTGAATCTTGTTTTTTATTGAGCAAGCCATTCTTATTGCATATTACCGTGGGTGTCAGCGAAAATTTGCTACGATAAGCGCGAAACACAGATGCCTGAGACAAAAACACAGCAAAATTACTTTTTTTACAAATAAGATAAAAATCCCTTCCCGCAGCGGAAGGGATTTTTTGATAAGCAACCGGTGGCAAGTAATGTCTTCGCATGCAAAAAACGGAGTGCATGATGCACTCCGAAAATCCGTTCTGTTATTTCAAGCGTTTTTCCAGTTCCGCTTTTTTCTCTTCGTATCCTGGTTTGCCAAGGAGGGCAAACATATTGACTTTATACGCTTCTACGCCTGGTTGGTCAAATGGATTTACCCCTAATAAGTAACCGCTCATTGCGCAAGCTTTTTCAAAGAAATAGACGAGGTAACCAAACGTATATTCATTTAATTCTGGAAGGGTGATCACTAAATTCGGCACACCGCCATCCGTATGGGCGAGAAGCGTTCCTTCAAATGCCTTCGTATTGACAAAATCAACCGTTTTTCCTGCCAAATAATTCAATCCGTCTAAATCGTTTTCCTCTGCTTCGATGACTAACTCATGGCGCGGTTTTTCGACTTTCAATACCGTTTCAAACAAATCGCGGCGCCCTTCTTGGATGTATTGTCCCAATGAATGAAGATCTGTCGAGAAGTTCGCCGATGCCGGGAAAATCCCTTTTTGATCCTTGCCTTCACTTTCGCCAAACAACTGCTTCCACCATTCCGCAAAATATTGCAGTGCAGGTTCATAGTTGATCAGCAGCTCAATGGTTTTTCCTTTGTTATACAAAATGTTGCGGATCGCTGCATATTGATAAGCAGCGTTTTCTTCCAGTTCAGAGTTGCTGAAGTCTTCGCGTGCTTGCGCCGCTCCTTTCATCATTTCTTCGATGTTTGCGCCGCTTACGGCAATTGGCAGAAGCCCTACTGCCGTTAACACAGAATAACGGCCGCCGACATCGTCCGGAATGATGAATGTTTCATATCCTTCTGCCGTCGCCAATGTTTTTAACGCGCCACGCGCCCGGTCCGTCGTCGCGTAAATCCGTTTGCGTGCTTCTTCTTTCCCGTATTTTTCTTCCAACAGTTTGCGGAAAATACGGAACGCAATAGCCGGCTCTGTCGTCGTTCCCGATTTTGAAATAACGTTAATGGAGAAATCTTTGCCTTCCAGCAAATCCATAACATCTTTCATATATGTCGAGCTAATGTTATTGCCAACGAAAATGATTTGCGGCGTGCGGCGTTTTTCTTTCGAAAGCGCGTTATAAAACGAATGATGGAGCATCTCGATCGCTGCGCGCGCCCCTAAATATGAACCGCCGATTCCAATTACTAACAGCACATCGGAATCTGCTTGAATTTTTGCGGCTGCTTTTTGAATGCGGGCAAATTCTTCTTTATCATAATTCACCGGCAAATCGATCCAGCCCAAAAAATCATTGCCTACGCCTGTTTTCTCGTGAAGGGAATGATGAGCAACTTTCACCGCATCGCGCAAATACGTAAGTTCATGTTCGCCAAAAAACGCCAATGCTTTTGAATAATCAAAACGAATATGTGTCATACGCTCGATCCTCCAAACAAAAATGTTCTTCCCCTCTTACACTTTAGCGAAACAATGGGACAGAATCAAGTCGTGCCCCGTTATGTAAACGGATTCATTTTGAACATTTCATGACTGTCAATAGTTAAAAAGAAGCAGCCATCGCCGCTTCTTTTAATATTATAACGATGCGCGCAAAATCGCCAGCACATCGTCGCGGTTTAACTTTTTGAACTTGCCAAATTCGCCGTTCGCCATTGCTTTGTCAGCGATTAATTCTAAACTTTCTTCGCCGATTCCGTAATCGGCAAGCCGTGACGGCGCCCCAATGCTTGACCAAAATTCGCGCAATTTTTCAATTCCTTCTAACGCTACGTCCCGTTCCGCTTTCCCTTCAGGATTCACGTCAAAAACGCGAACAGCTAATTGGGCAAACCGGCTGACATTTTCATCAAGCACATGCTTCATCCAGTTCGGGAATAAAATCGCCAGCCCTCCGGCGTGCGGAATATCATAAACCGCTGACACCGCATGCTCGATGTTATGCGTCGCCCAGTCGCCGCGGAGCCCCATTTGCAACAAGCCGTTGAGAGCGATAGTGCCGCAATATAAAATCGTTTCCCGCAGCTCATAGTTTTGCAAATCATTAACTAGTTTTGGCGCCGCTTCCATGACCGTGCGCAATACCGCCTCACACATCCGGTCTTGCAGCGGGGTATTCGCCGTATGATGGAAATATTGTTCAAACACATGGGACATCATATCGACGATTCCATAAACCGTATGATCCCGCGGAACTGTGAGCGTATAGGTAGGATCGAGAATCGAAAATTGCGGGAACGTCGCCGGACTGTTCCAGCCATATTTTTCTTTCGTCTCCCAGTTTGTAATCACCGAACCGGCGTTCATTTCTGATCCGGTTGCCGCAAGCGTTAACACTGTCCCAAACGGAAGCGCTTCGAAAACTTTCACTTTCTTTGTGATGAAATCCCACGGATCGCCATCATATTTCGCACCCGCCGCGATCGCCTTCGTGCAATCAATGACACTGCCGCCGCCAACCGCGAGCAAAAACTCAATTCCTTCCGTTTTGCAAATTTCCACGCCTTTCCGCACAGTGGACAAGCGCGGATTTGGCTCCACGCCAGGAAGTTCTGTTACTTCCACCTTTAATTCATTCAATAAGTTCATTACTTCATCATACAAGCCGTTCCGTTTAATACTGCCGCCGCCATAAACGAGAAGGATTTTTTTCCCGTAACGGGGGATTTCCTCCTTCAGCTGTTCAATTTGCCCTTTCCCAAAAATTAATTTAGTCGGATTTTGAAAAGAAAAATTTTCCATATAAATCAACTCCTCCTTTTCTTCTATTATGGCTGCCACTTGTTTCGCCTGTAAAGCAATTAACTCTTTTTTCACAAACTTATGTATATTTTCAGTAAGCATTATGCATTCTATAAACAAATAACTGAAAAAGGTTTAAGGAGGAATTTACAGATGAATGCACTTCAGCGCATTGCGCTATTGCTTACGATTATCGGCGCTATCAACTGGGGATTAATCGGTTTCTTTCAATTTGATTTGGTAGCCGCTATATTCGGCGGTCAAGATTCCGTGTTGTCCCGCATTATTTATGGGCTTGTTGGCATTGCCGGACTTATTAACCTCGCACTTCTTTTTAAACCAGCAGAAGAATTGGGACGCACAGAACCAAAAGCTTCCCGAACATAAATAAAGCAAAACACTCACCTTGGCAATGGTGGGTGTTTTACTTTGATAAGTCTTCTTTTTTCGATTGCTCAATCCATTCTTGAAGCTTTTCCTTCAATGTATGAAAACCCGGGTTTAACGACATTTTCACCTTTACATGCCGTTTTCTCATGTTTCTTTGTCCTTCTTCCACCGCCCTCATCGACAGGCTCGCCCGTTTGGTGTGCGGGTCGATGGACAGCACTTTCACGGTTATTTCGTCACCGACATTCACGTAATCTTTAATATTTTTAACAAATCCATGAGAAATTTCTGAAATGTGGACAAGCCCTTGCGTTTCCCTGTCTAATTCAACAAAAACGCCGTATGGCTGAATGCCAGTGACTTTTCCTTTCACGATACTTCCCACTTCGATGTTGGACAACCAAAACACTCCTATATTCCAAATTGAATATGTGTCATAATATTATAACATAATTTTTTTGGCCAATCAAAAAAATAGCTGTTCTGCTATCGCAGCGGCTGTGATAGCAGAACAGGACCGTTACAACCGCTCTAAAAAGCGTTTGATCCGCTTGATCGCTTCTTGCAGTTGTTCCATGGAGGAAGCGTAGGAGCAGCGAATATATCCTTCCCCTCCTGCGCCAAACACGCTCCCAGGAACCACCGCCACTTTTTCTTCCAATAACAGCTTTTCCGCAAATTGTTCCGATGTCAGCCCCGTCGCCCGAATCGACGGAAAAGCGTAAAATGCTCCGCCGGGCATATGGCAGCTGAGCCCGATTTCATTTAATGACTGGACAAAATAATTGCGGCGGCGCCGATAGCTTTTTTTCATATATTCCACATCTTGTTCGCCGTTTCTTAACGCTTCAATCGCGGCGTATTGCGCCATTGTCGGCGCGCACATGATCGCATACTGATGAATTTTAAGCATCGCCTGCAAAATTTCCGCAGGCGCCGCGGTGAATCCGAGCCGCCAGCCGGTCATTGCAAACCCTTTCGAAAAACCAGAAACCAAAATGGTCCGCTCCCGCATCCCGTCAACTGCCGCAAAGCTTATGTACGGCTCGTCATACGTCAGCTCGGCGTAAATCTCATCAGAAATGACAAGCAAATCATGCTTTTTCACAATCTGCGCGATAGCTTCCAAATCTTCTTTATGAAGCACGGTGCCTGTCGGATTGTTCGGGGAACAAACGATCAGCGCTTTTGTGCGATCAGTAATTACCCGCTCGATTTGATCCGGACGAAGCTTAAAATGATCTTCTCCGGTTGTTCCAACCGGAACCGGCACTCCACCCGCCAGCGTAACAAGCGGTCCGTAAGAAACAAAGCTAGGCTCGACAACAATGACTTCATCCCCAGGATTCACCGTCGCCCGCAGCGCTAAATCAATGGCTTGGCTTGCACCGACCGTGACAAGAATTTCTGCTTCGGGATCGTATTCCACATGAAACTTGCGCGCCAAATATGCGGCGATTTCTTGGCGAAGCTCCAAAAGGCCGGCATTTGCCGTATATGATGTATATCCTTGCTCGAGCGATAAAATAGACGCTTCCCGTATGCTCCATGATGTCACAAAATCCGGCTCGCCCACGCCGAGGGAAACTACTCCTTCCATGCTGGAAGCAAGGTCAAAAAAACGCCGTATTCCCGATGGCTTCAGACGAGCAACCGTTTCCGACACATACGATTTTTTCGTTTGCTGCATCATGGCGCCATCACGATACGATGATCTTGATCTCCTTGATCAAATACCGTACCATCGTGTTTATATTTTTTCAAAATGAAGTGGGTTGTCGTGGAAATGACAGAATCTAACGTCGATAACTTTTCGGAAACGAAATTTGCTATCTCTGACATCGAGCGCCCTTCAATCACAACAGATAAATCATACGCTCCTGACATTAAATAAACCGATTTTACTTCTGGAAAGCGATAAATGCGCTCCGCCACTTCGTCAAATCCAACTCCCCGCTTCGGCGTCACTTTCACATCAATCATCGCGGTAACACCTTCATGCCCATCCACTTTTCGCCAATCGACAAGCGCCGTATATTGCACGATCACTTTTGTTTCCTCAAGTTTTTTCAAAATCGCTTCCGTCTCATCAACAGATAGTGACACCATTTTTGCCAACGTTTCAGTCGGAATGCGCGCATCTTTTTCCAATATTTCGATAATTTCTATTTCTTTCTCGGTCAGTTTCATTTTTTCTCATCCCCTTCATCGTCCATATCAGTTTGCGCCAAAAAACAACAAAGAAACGAAGCTGCAACAAAAATTCGGATGAAACGAATGCTGCTTCACGTGATGCAATGCGCGCTACGGAAGAGAACATGCGGCAGCTTGTTTCATTGCCAAAAGCGATTTTGCCATTTTTATACATTCATTCAAAGGAATCTTCCTTTCAAACGAGAATTCATAAATGGCTTGTATTTTTCCGGCAAGCGTTGTCGGCTCATCGCAGTCATGCACTGCCTGCAAAACATCAACCGCTTCCGTTTCATAAGCGTCATTCCCGTAGCCGAACGGATCCCATGCCCGAATCGCATGAAGCAGCTGCCAATTCACTTGCTGCGCGTCCATCGTTTGGCTATCACCTTCCCAAGCAAAAATGTGGAACATACAAAAATTATAAGCGATAATTCATAAAAAAAGAAGGGAGAGGATGCATTCATGTATTCATTTGATGATGTCATCGATCGCCGCAACACTCATTCCTTGAAATGGGATGCCACCGAGCGCATTTTCGGCGTGAAAGATGTGCTGCCGATGTGGGTAGCGGACATGGATTTTCCAGCACCTCCTGCCGTCATCGAGGCGTTAAACAAACGAGTCGAGCACGGCATTTTCGGATATACGATCATTCCCGATTCTTTAAAAAACGCCGTCAAACATTGGCTCCAATCGCGGCATCAATGGGAAATCGAAACATCATGGCTTTCATTTTCCACCGGCGTAATACCGGCGATTGCCACGGCCATCGAGGCGTTTACAAACGAAGAGGACCGCATCGTCGTCTTAACGCCGGTATATCCGCCGCTATTCCAGCTTGTTAAAAAACATCGCCGCACGCTTGTCACAAGCTCGCTCCGCCTCGCGGAAACCCAGTATGAAATTGATTGGGACGATTTCGAAGAAAAAATTCGCGGAGCGAAATTATTGGTGCTATGCAGCCCGCATAATCCTGGAGGTCGTGTCTGGACAAAAGAGGAATTGATAAAAATAGGGGAATTATGTGTGGAACATGGCGTGATCGTCATTTCCGATGAAATTCACGCAGATCTTACGTTGCCGCCATACCAACACGTTCCGTTCGCTTCCATTGATCCGGCATTCGCCGAAAAAAGCGTCACATGCATTGCGCCGACGAAAACGTTCAACCTCGCCGGGCTGCAAGCAGCCGCCGCGATTATTCCGAACGAAACGTTAAAACGGCAATTTAACAACGTACAGCAGCGGCAAGGCATTTTAACGCTGAACACCTTCGCGGTTGCCGGCGCGGAAGCAGCCTATCAGCACGGCGGGGAATGGCTCGATGCGCTCTTGCCATATTTGCAGAAAAATATCAATCGCCTCTGTTCTTATATCGAAACGAACTTGCCAAAACTCCGCGTCATCCGTCCCGAAGCAACTTATCTCGTTTGGGTCGATTGCCGGCCGCTTGGCAAAACAGAACGGCAGCTCAAGCAGCTTCTTTTAGAAAAAGGGAAGATCGCCGTAGAATTTGGAAGCAAATTTGGCGAAGAAGGAAGGGGATTTATCCGCATCAATATCGCTTGCCCGCAAAAAACGCTTGAAGACGCGCTTCACCGCCTCACCGCAGCGCTTCAATAGTTTGCCAAATCGCCGGATTGCCGCTTGTTTTGAAGGCAGCCGCGTCTTTTGCTATGGAATGCTCCGGATCACAATTCGAAAGGCTCTTTCCTTATAGGTCAGAGCCTTTTCTGCTTCATCTATTTTTTATTTCTCCACATGCAATTCGTTCCCCAGCATCTCCAGCCGGCTGCGTCATCCCATCATCTTTTCCGGCGTGGATGACAATCGCCGTCCCATCTTTAGTTAACAACGTCCCTTTTTTTCCTTCTTTCAGCGTCACATTTGGCGCGGTCAATTCCGTGTTAACTGTCCCGTCCTCTTTTACGATAATATTAGGCAAGTCGCCAGCATGCGCTCCTTCTGGATGAAGCAATCCATGTTTTTTTCCGTCTGGATTGTAGTGGTTTCCAGCCGATTGAAAATCCGGTTTTGTGCAAACTCCTTTTTCGTGAATATGAATCGCGTGTTCACCAGGCGGAAGCCCTTCCAAATCCAGCTTCAATTTCATCCCTTTCGCTTGTTCGGTTAGCTTCACCGTGCCGATGGAATCACCGGCGCTATTTATCATGTTAACTTCTAAATTCGTCACATTTTCCTTTTGGCAGCCGACGGCAAATAAAATGGCGGCCGCGAATAACAAACCTGCCTTTTGAAACACAAAACCCCTCCAGCAACACTTTTTAATATTTAGTATTGCCAAAGGGAACCGCGATTAAACGATTATTTTTCATTATTCTTGATTCTTGTTATCTCTTATTAGCTGTTCTTCCAGCCGCTTTGCCTTTTCTTCCTGATATCGCGAAATTTTTATAATGAGCCGTGTTGTTAAAATAGCTGCTATAAGAAAAATCATGCATGTGACTGCTGCAGGAATATACTCGCGTTTATCTTCAGGAAAATATAGCATGAAACTTAATATATACGAAACCGCCATCACCCAACAACCTTTCACACATAAAATGTTATATCAGCTATTATACCATAACAAGCAGGGAAGCCGCCCGCAAAGCAATATCGAAGCTTCATAACGCAAATTTTTTTCTTAGCTGCGTTAAATCGATTCGTTCTCCAATCGTCGGCGGTTTTGTTTTCATTAAATATTTTTTATCGTTTTCTACCAGCCGGAAAATATTATAAGTGGTAAAAGCATCGTCCAAAGCACAATGCGCTTTTCCTACTCCTTCATTTCCATATTCTTGTATCGCCTTTCGCAATCCTGTATGATTTTTGTTTCCAAAAAACAATTTATATTCCATCGCCAGATCGCGGTGCTCTCCCGTAAAAGGAAACGGCAGATTAGCGGCCTTGCAATTTTCCTTTAACACTTTCATGTCCATGCTTCCCCACGTAACCACCGTGCTTGGGCACGAACGATCGTACTTGCACAATAATGCGACTAGTTCGTGAAAGCTCATTCCTTGATTGATTTGTTCTTGGGTAATATTTAAAAACGATTTGCACCGGTTCGTAAGCACTGGAAAGCGCGTCGGTTTCACATAAGAGGAAAACTGGTCGCATATTTCATCATTGACAACCACAACAAGCCCGACTTCAATAATTTCCGGAAAAAATCCTTTTGGCTCCATTTTTGTTTCCGGCATCGTAAATTCAAAATCAAGGAACAAGTATTGTGATGTCGCTGTCACCTCCTTTTTCCCTCCTTTCTTTTCATAGTCACGCATAATTTTTTATTACTATTATTATATCACGGAAAAACGACATTTTATTTTCCTTTTCAGAAAATATAAAAAAAGGGCGGGAGTCTGAATGTTGCATAAATATGTTATAATGAACGCGTAATGCTGCAGCTAGCGATTGACACATCTGTTAAGAGTCCCCTAGCGGACGTTGTTATAAGAGCGGCTGTTAGTTCGTAAAGCGATTGGCGATTATTGATGGACCGCGTGACGGAAATAACATGCCCGCATTGTGCCTTTTCCTTTTACTTGCGCAACCTTCAAGAACGCCCAGCTTGGACATGCCCATCATGCGGCAATGCTATCGATATGCCACGTTAATTTTTAAGAAAGGAGCATTTATCATGCATGACTCAGCAGCAGCCGAAATTTCCAGCTTGCAATATTATGCGGCGATCGCCATTTTTCTTATCACGTACGCCATCATCATTTCGGAAAAAATCAACCGGGCTGTCATTGCCATGCTCGGTGCCGCATTGATGATTATGTTCGGCATCGTTGATTTGCATAACGCGTTTACTCAACATATTGAATGGGGAACGATAACCCTTTTGATAGGAATGATGATTCTCGTCGGCATTACAAGCAAATCCGGTTTTTTTCAATACGTGGCAATTAAAGCGGCGAAATTGGCGAAAGGACGGCCGTTGCGCATTTTAGTGATGCTGTCGCTGTTGACGGGCGCTTTATCGGCCTTTCTTGACAATGTCACGACGGTATTGTTGATTGTTCCTGTGACATTTTCCATCACACGCATGTTGCAAGTTAACCCGGTTCCTTATTTAATCTCGGAAGTGTTGTTTTCCAACATTGGCGGAACGGCAACATTGATCGGCGACCCGCCAAATATTATGATCGGATCGGCAAACAAACATCTCGACTTCAACGCGTTTTTGTTTAATTTAACGCCGATTGTACTCATTATTATGATCGTTACGGTATCCATTCTTGTTTTTATATACCGCCGGCAACTAAAAACAGACGATCACCTTGTGAACAAATTGATGAATGTGAACGAAGCAGAATATATTAAAGATGCGGCATTGTTAAAAAAATCTGTATCCGTGTTATTTTTGACGATTTTAGGTTTTCTCCTTCATTCCGTCATTCATGTCGATGCCGCTGTCATCGCAATGACAGGCGCGATCATATTAATGCTAATTGGCGTGCAAGAACATGAAATCGAAGACGTATTTGCCTCTGTCGAATGGGTAACGATCTTTTTTTTCGCCGGCCTCTTTACATTAGTTGGCGGACTCGTCGATATCGGATTTATCAAAAGCTTGGCGGAAAAAGTGTTGGAAGTCACCGGGGGCGATATTTCTGCCGCTGCCTATTTCATCCTTTGGGTATCGGGGCTTGCTTCAGCAACAATTGATAATATCCCGTTTGTCGCCACGATGATTCCGCTGATTAAAGACATGGCTGCCGGAATGGGATTATCGCCGGATTCCGCACAAATGGAAGTATTGTGGTGGGCATTATCATTAGGCGCATGTTTAGGGGGAAACGGCACGTTAATCGGCGCTTCAGCAAATGTGATTGTCGCCGGCATCGCTTCGCGTGAAGGGCACGGATTCAGCTATATGGACTTTTTAAAAATCGGCGCTCCGTTAACATTCATCGCGCTTTTGCTTTCTCACATCTATTTGTTTGTCCGTTATTTAATGTAGAAGAACAGGATTTTTTCCTGTTCTTTTTCATTATCATTATTTCAACATCCGCTTCGCTTCAGCCGGCTTACGCCACCGGAAAATAAGCTTTTGCCCGCCCCGTACTTATTCTTGTTCTTCCGCTTTTCACCGCTGCATTCATTTGCTTTCACTCCTTTTTGCAATATATGGTGCCAAAAATTATCGTTGACATCTCAAAAATTGTTCGTTACGATTATTTTTGTTAACTATAAAATTTAAGGGGGTTTACATATGGGAGAAACACAGCGGAAATGGCGGGCACTTGACATGACATTAGTCGGCATGTTTGCGGCATTAATGGCAATTGGGGCAAATATTACGTCATGGGCGCCATTTCTTGTCATCGGCGGTGTTCCAATTACGTTGCAAACGTTCTTTTGCGTGCTTGCCGGCGCGATTTTAGGGCGCAAATTAGGAGCGACAGCAATGACCGTTTATATGTTAATCGGTCTATTCGGCGCTCCGGTGTTTGCCCAGTTTAGCGGCGGATTCGGCACTATTGTCCGCCCGACATTCGGATTTATCCTATCGTTTATTTTGGCTGCTTACGTGACAGGCTGGATTATTGAACGAGGAAACGGGAATCCGTCCGTTGTCCGGTTTATTGCTGCGACGGTCGCTGGTATGGCAATTAACTACTTGATCGGCACCAACTGGATGTATATCGCCTATAAACTTTGGGCGGAAGCTCCTAAAGGGTTTTCGTATGCTTTGGCATGGAGCTGGATGATCGTTCCGCTTCCAAAAGATATTATTTTATCCGTAATTGCCGGGATCATCTCACCACGAATTTATATGTCCATCCGTAAATCCGCTTCATACCGCCAACATGTGGCATAGAATAGCGCCCCCATGAAAGCTTTTCACCAATAAAAAAACGTGCATGCGAAATCCATGCACGTTTTTTACTCAAAAAAATAATTTAAAAATTTGATAGACAAATCCAGCAATAAGTGCAGAAACCGGCAATGTAATAATCCATGTTAACACAATGCGCTGCGCCACACCCCATTTGACGCCTTTAACGCGCTGTGCCGCTCCGACTCCCATAATCGATGAAGAGATAACATGAGTCGTGCTGACCGGCAAATGAAGGAGAGTGGCGGAGAAAATGACGAGTGCCGATGATAAATCGGCAGCCGCCCCGTTAACAGGACGTATTTTCATAATTTTGCCGCCAACGGTTTTTATAATTTTCCATCCGCCAACAGATGTGCCCAATCCCATCGCAATGGCAGCAGAAATTCGCACCCATTCTGGCACTTCACTTGATGTATGATAATTCGCAGCAATAAGCGCCATCGTGATAATTCCCATCGTCTTTTGCGCATCGTTGGTTCCGTGCGTATACGCTTGAAAAGCAGCGGTGATGACTTGAAACATGCGGAACCCTTTCGTTGTCCGCGTCAAGTTGGCGTTTTTAAAAATGGCACGAAACAAGCTCATGATGACAAACCCGACTGCTAAAGCGAGAAACGGCGAGATAATAAGGGATTCTAAAATTTTTAAAAAGCCTTGATAATGCAAAACATCAAATCCCGCCGCCGAAACAGCGGCGCCCGCAATCGAACCGATCAACGCATGCGAAGAACTGCTCGGGATTCCGTAATACCACGTAATTAAATTCCATGCAATCGCCGCCGTCAATGCCGCTAAAATGACAACCGAACCGTTCTCAAGCGCGAATGGGTCGACAATGTCTTTCGTGATCGTTTTCGCAACGCCAGTAAACGTCAATGCGCCAATAAAGTTCATGGTTGCCGCTAAAACAATCGCTTTCCGCGGCGACAATGCTCGCGTTGAGACAGATGTTGCAATGGCATTGGCGGTATCATGAAACCCGTTAATAAAATCAAACGCCAATGCAAAAACGACAATAAGAACCGTAAGTAAAAATACTGTATCCATAAAAGCGCTGTCTCCTTTTATGCATTTCTCATGATGATCGTTTCAATCGTATTTGCCACATCCTCACAGCTATCGGCGATTTCTTCAAGCATTTCATATAGTTCTTTATATTGAATGATTTTAATCGGGTCTTTTTGGTCTACGAATAAATTTTTGATCGAAGCCCGCAAAATTTCATCGCATTTTGTCTCATAATCCTTAATCTTTATGGCATGTGTCCGCATATCGAGAAGCTTTTTCTGCGACAACAGTTTGAGAGCGTCCGCGATTTCAATCGTGCTTTGATAAATATTGTCAAAAAATTTCACCATATGATCATCAATTTCCGTAAAAGAAAACATTTCGAAACGAGCGGAACATTGTTCAAGTCCGTCTAATACATCATCCATTTTCATTGCCAATTGGTGAATGTCTTCACGCTCAATCGGCGTTATAAACGTTTTGTTTAATTCGACAACAAGTTCATGAATGTACGAGTCTCCTTTGCGTTCGTATTCTTTCATCACACGCGCAAATTCTTTTAAATCGCTAATATTGTTAATTTTATACTCGACGAAATATTGCGCCGCTTCCTTCACATTTTCGGAAATCGTAAACAATAAATCAAAAAAGACATCTTTTTTCGGTGAAAAAATCATACGAAAGACCTCCATTATAACGTATGGAAATTAAGCCACTGTGTTTTATTTTAGCAATAAACATTGAATTTACAATGTTCGACAAAAAAATTTACACAAATTTTACATTACCTTAACATTTTATACACATTTCTATCAAAAATAGTGTTATGCCGCTCAAAAAAACGAAGCAAGTTTCCTTGCTTCGTCTTCCGCGTTATTCAAACCGCTCCACCAGCGTTGCAAGCGTGCGAACCATTACCCCCGTCGCGCCGGACGGCCCGAGGTCATGTTCTTTCGAAGTGACAGACGTCCCGGCGATATCAAGATGCACCCATGGCGTATCTTCCGCGAATTCTCCGAGAAACGCGCCGCCCATAATTGCGTGTCCTTCCCGTCCCGGAGAATTGTTAAGATCCGCAATTTTGCTGCTGCGCACACGTTCCTTGTCTTTTTCCGTAATTGGCAAGCGCCAAATGAACTCCCCCGTTTCCGCAGAAGCTTCCAATAATTGCTCAAACAACGCTTCGTTATTGGTCATCGCACCTGTCGTATGAACGCCAAGCGCGACAATGACACCGCCCGTCAGTGTCGCGACATCAATCAAATAATCCGCCCCGTGATGTTTCGCGTACGTAATCGCGTCCGCCAAAATTAAACGGCCTTCCGCATCTGTATTTCTTATTTCAATCGTTTTTCCGCTCATCGATGTAATCACATCATCTGGTTTAAACGCTTCACCGCTGATCATGTTGTCCGTAGCCGGAATGACCGCGACAACATTTTGTTCCGGGCGAAGCTCCCCGATGATTTCCATCGCTCCAAGCACCGCCGCGGCGCCGGCCATATCGGTTTTCATATCGATCATGCTTTCGCGCGGTTTTAGAGAGTAGCCACCAGTATCAAACGTTACCCCTTTTCCGACAAGCCCGATCACATTTTCCCATGTTTCTTTTCCTTGGTATTTGAGAACGATCATTTTTGGCGGATTTTTCGAGCCTTGGTTCACCGCAAGCAGCGCGCCCATCCCCAGCTTTTCCATTTCTTCTTTTTCAAGAATTTCGTGCTCGAATCCGTATTTGCCCGCTAATCGTACCGCATAATCCGCTAAATCTGCCGCTGTTAGCAAATTGCTTGGCGTATTGACTAATGTGCGCGCGGAATTCGTCGCCTTACCGTATACAGAGCCGACAAACACACTCGCTTTAATTTCCGCTTGGTCCGCTTCGGTGTAAACCGTAATCGAGTTGATGTGTTTTTCCCTCTCATTCTTTTTTTGCTTGTAGCCAGGAAATTCGTATGTTGCAAGATAATATGCTTCCGCTAATGCATGCGCCGCATCGAGCGCATCGACATTTTTCGTGGTGAACGTATCCAAGGCGACCGCTACTTCGGTTAATTTCGCTTGTTTTATCGTTTTAAACAGCTTGCCAAACGCTTCACGCAATAAATCAAACGTCAATTTTTCTTCTTTTCCCAACCCGACAAAAAAAAGGCGCTTAACCCCTGCTTGCTTTAAAGTATGTACTTTGGAAATTTGCTTGTTCTTGGCGGAAATATCCCCTTCTTTCAACAAGACCGATATTTGCCCGTGAAGGCGATTATCGCACTCGGCAGCAATTCCGTCCAGCGGCTTATTTTTTTCAAAAATCCCTATCACCAGCGCCTCATGTGCCGTATCAAGAGATAATTGCCCGCTAATGGTAAACATGCATCATCTCTCCTTATGAATACATTTTCTTTTCCATTATATCGAATTATAATGGCGATTTCGACCTCCTCACTAATCAGCCTCCATCGCTTAAAATTTCTCCCGCCAAGTAGCGGCCATGAAATGCAGCGCAAGGAAACAGGCGCAACCATGTAGAATAAAAACATTACCGGCATGATAAACGGAAAGGAGGTGCGCTATGATGAAGATTATTTCCCTTTGTCCGAGCAATACAGAATTGCTTGCTTATTTAGGCATGCTTGATTACCTTATCGCCGTAGACAGCCATTCCGATTGGCCGCCCTCCATATGCAAGCTTCCGAGAGTCGGCCCTGACTTAAATATCGACATGGAAAAAGTAGAAGCGCTGAAGCCAGACTTAGTGCTCGCTTCATTAAGCGTTCCAGGCATGGAACGAAACGTGCAAGAACTCGAAAAACGCAACATTCCCCATATTGTTTTTGCGCCAAATTCATTGCACGATATTGCCGAGGACTTGCTCCGCCTCGGGGAAACACTTGGCAAAAAGCAAGCGGCGCAAGCCATTGCCCGCCGTTACTGCTCGTTGATCGAAACATACCGCCAGCTTGCCGCTAATGTGAAACATCCCGCCCGACTGTATTGGGAATGGTGGCCAAAACCAATTTTTACGCCCGGCAAAACAAATTGGTTAAGTGAAATCAGCGAGCTGGCTGGAGGAATGAATATTTTCGGCGATGTGGCGAAAGCCAACGTGCAATCAGACTGGGATGAAGTGGTAAAGAGAAATCCTTCCCATATTTGCCTCGTCTGGGTTGGTGTGCAAACAAAAAAGATGAATAAAGATGCCGTCCTTAAAAGACCCGATGCAGAGAAAGTGGAAGCTGTCCGCGCGGGACGCATTTACGTGCTCGAGGAGTCATTATATTGCCGCCCTTCCCCGCGGCTTTTGCTCGGCCTTAAAAAGCTTGCCGCCTTGTTGCATCCATCCGTTTTTCCGCCTGACGACGGCATGGACCCATTGTTGGAGTATTGACCCGGAAATAAAGGGCGGCTAGCGGCCGCCCTTAGCTTTTCGATTGCAAATATTGCTGCCTAAACACTTGCATCGTTTCATTTTCATTCAGCTGCTTTAATTCTTCTTCGGAAAGCTCTCCATCTCCCTTTTTCACAATATACACTTGCACAGTCTTTTTCCCCCAGTATTTATATACATCCTCAACCGTATCATAATATAAATCGACGCGATTGCCTTTTATCGCCCCTCCTTTATCGGCCACGACCCCATATCCATACCCAGGGATAAAAAGAATGGTACCGATTGGGAAGACATTTAAATCCGCGGCAATCGTTGAATATAAGTCACGTTTCACACGCACTCCAGAATATGTTATCCCATACTCCGGATGATTCGGCGTTTTTCCTGTCGACTCCACTCCTGCTGTATATCCTGTCGCAACAACAACTTTAGATGGATATTTTGACCAATCAATCGCTTCTTCAAGGCGGGGCGGCTGACTTATCTTTTCCGAGGAAATTTGCGGTTTTTTCCTCCCCTCGTAATACTTCCATTGTGCATCTATCGCAACATGTTGCTGTTCTTTCCATATGTCAAAAAAGTGATAGCCTGTATGAAATGACGACACACCATACAATTTGTCCACAATCACTTTCGCTTCGACTCCTGAAATCGCTTGAAAAGTTGTCAATAGCGCCATTGCGAACAATAATGACATTGTTATTCTTCTTACTATATTTTTAAGAAGAATCATCTCCTCACTCCTCTCACATTTCTATTTATCTCCACAAAAAAATCGAAATATTCATTGTGAGAAAAGTGAGGCAAAAAAAAAGACTTTCATATCTCCATGAAAGCCTTAAAACATTTGGTATCCTTTGGCACGCAGCGTGCGAATGGCGAACCCGGCGCAAACTGCCCCGACAAATCCGCTAGCTAAAATTAAAATGTCCGCCGGCGCCAGTGATAACACTTTATGCTTTAGTGCAACAAAGGAAGACACCGGATCAGTAAAATATTTCGTCCACGGAATATCATCGATAATAAAAATAAATACAATTGGGCATAAAACCGCCATAATCCAAGTCATGCGCAACAACATATTTAATAAAAAGCCGATGCCGAAAAATAAAACAAAAAATAGAAGCATGGAAATGAGCACGACAGGCAAGCTCATTTGCATCCCCATATCACCTCCCAGTACACTCTTTTTAAGTGTACTGAATCAGATAAAGGGAGTCAATTTTCAGAAACCGCTTCATTTTTATTCCATTTATTTCCTTAAACATCCATAGCAAGTTTCCGCCTTGCCCGACAAACGCTGCACATTCCGTTTCCTTGGCAGTATAGCATGCCGTTTGCCCCGTGTGTTTCATTCCGCTTCCCGCCGTTTTTGTTTCATTTCCAAAGAAAAAAGGAGGTCCACCTCTGTCTGCCGCGATATAAAACATTCTCGATATTCTTTAATTTTTTCCGTTGTTAAAATATAGCCGGTACTTTGTATATCCAAATGGTTCTCCCGGGTTCATCCCATCGTTAAACGGAAGATAATGAAACGGATCTGATTGCAGTAAATACCGCAACAACCTTGATGTGTGCGCATCTTTTTCCAATGTTTGCTTGCTTAAAAACGCCGCTGTAAACAATTCCTCCGTTTGCACCGTAATAGCGTCTGAAACAGCGCGAAGCAAAAATATTGCCATATTGTCACTAATCTCATTGCGAATCACGCCTGTACGCATTCCGAGAAAACCGACAATTTCCGCGTCAATCCCCGTTTCTTCTTTAATTTCCCGGATTGCTGCTTCATCAAGCGTTTCCCCTGGCTGTACAAATCCCGCCGGAAGCGACCATTTCCCTTTCAAACCGCCGTATTTTTTCTTTACGACAAGCCATTCATCCGCCTCATTCACCACTAATCCTGCCGCTGCGATCCACACATTGCCGCGCTTCTTATCCATGTTAACCATCCTTTTTTATTTAATTAACTATACCACAAACATAATATGTGGAAAATTTGATCGCAACACCTTTTGGCAACCGATAGAGTCTTGGAAATGCGCAATAAGAAAACAGCAAAAAACGATGTTGTTTTCCAAATAATCCATGCTTACGGACGAAAAAACATGCTGCATGCCCAATCTTGACGATGCCAGTAAAAAATGGAAAAGGGCAAACAACGATGTTTGCCCGTCGATTAAAAGAATTTAAATTTTCCTTTTTTCATGACAAGCGAAGCCCCGCCAATCAAATAAAGAGCGCGGTTGTCGATCATTTTTTTCATAAAGCTTGCCTTCGCACCCCATAATTTTTTGCCAAACACAACCCCGATCGCATCATCATGGCCAAGTGAACAAACTGTTCCTTTAATATCTGGGCGGAATGGCTGTAATTCTCCTTGCTGGCGGATTAACACCGCAAGGTTTTTCGCGCACAATTCGCCCTCTTGCATGGCAATTTGCGCCGTTGGCGGATATGGGCGATTCGTTTCTTCATTTATCACCAGCGAACAGTCGCCAACGACAAAAATATCTTCACGGCCAGGAACGCGCAAGAACGGATCTACTTTAATGCGTCCGCGCATCGCTTCAAAGCCGGACTCATCGACGACACGGCTGCCGCGCACACCAGCTGCCCATACGACCGTTCCTGCTTTTATCTCCTCGACGTCATCGCCTTTTGCCACGATAATTCCGTCAGGCGTGCATTCTTTAATAGCAGTGCCGATTTTAAACTCGACTCCTTTGCGCTCCAGCTGGCCGACCGCATACTCAACAAGTTCCGGATCAAAGCCAGGAAGCGCTGTCGGCGCCGCTTCCACGCAAATAACGCGGACTTTATGCGGGTCGATATCGTACTCGCGGCATAATTGTGGAAGGCGGTTTACCAATTCTCCTAAAAACTCGATGCCTGTGAATCCAGCGCCGCCAACAACGATCGTTAGACGTTCTTCCCGCTTTTCTTCTTCCGTATTATACGTCGCAAATTGGTATTCAATATGCTCGCGGATTTGCCGCGCCGCATTCACGTTGGAAATGGAAAAAGCGTACTCTTTTAACCCTTTAATTCCAAATGTTTCTGATTCAAATCCGAGGGCAATGACTAAATAATCGTAGGCAATCTCGCCATTTTCCATTAACACTTTCTTTTCATCCGGAAGTATTTTGACTACCGTGTCTTTCACAAAATTGACCTTATTGCGATCGATCACATCGCTTATCGGATAACGAACCCGGTCATGATGCAGCGTGCCGGCAGACGCTTCGTGAAGCCATGTTGTTTCATAATGGTAGTCGTTTTTGTTCACAAGCGTAATATTCGCTTCATTCATGCCGACAAGTTTTTGCAAACGCACAGTTGTCATTAACCCGCCATAACCAGCACCTAAAATGACGACATTTGGCTTTTTCAACTGAATCACTTCCACCCTTTTAATTTTTTCAATTTTTTTATAGCTTTTGCTGCTATATGCATTTTTATTGAATAAAGTTTGTGAAAATATTCACGTTGTTTGACAAAAAAATGTCGAACAATTGTCATAAAAAATTAACAATGTTTCCACTAAAACATATTAGACCTTTTTTTGAATCTTTTCAAGCTTTTTTTACGTTTTTCTATTTTTTAACGGCAAAATATCATAATAACAACCGCGTTTTATGGTATGATAAAAATAATAGAGACAATTTTACTGCGGGGAGGAATCGTCCGAAATGAAAGAGGATCCAAAAATATATGATGTTACTATTATAGGAGGTGGACCGACCGGGCTGTTTGCTGCTTTTTACGGAGGATTAAGGCAGATGAGCGTGAAAATTATCGAAAGCCTTCCGCAACTTGGCGGACAATTATCTGCACTTTATCCTGAAAAGTACATATACGACATTGCCGGATTTCCAAAAATTCGCGCCCAAGAATTGATTAATAATTTAAAAGAACAGATGGAACAATTTGCGCCGACGGTTTGTTTGGAACAGTCGGTTGAAAAGTTAGAAAAATTAGAAAACGGGACGTTGAAATTAACGACCAACAAAGAAATACACTATTCCAAAACCGTCGTTATTACCGCCGGAAACGGCGCTTTCCAGCCGCGGCGCCTTGAGCTAGAAACCGCGGCGCAATATGAAGGGAAAAATTTATATTACTTCATTAACGACTTAAACCAATTTAAAGGGCAAAAAGTGCTCGTCTGTGGTGGCGGGGATTCAGCCGTTGACTGGTCGCTTATGCTGGAACCGATCGCGGAAAAAGTAACGATTGTGCATCGGCGCGATAAATTCCGCGCTCATGAACATAGCGTGGAAACATTGCTGAATTCCACCGTTAATGTTAAAACCCCTTTCGTTCCTGTGGAGTTAATCGGCGATGAAAACGGGATCCGCCAAGTCGTCATCGAGCACGTGAAAGACGGCTCCCGCGAAACGATCGACATCGACGCGCTCATTGTGAATTACGGCTTTATTTCTTCGCTTGGACCAATAAAAAACTGGGGGCTGGAAATTGAGAAAAACTCGATCAAAGTCAACTCGAAAATGGAAACAAACATTCCTGGCGTTTACGCTGCCGGCGATATATGCACATATGAAGGAAAAATAAAGCTCATTGCTTGCGGATTCGGGGAAGCGCCAATCGCGATTAGCAGCGCCAAAACGTATATCGATCCGACAGCGAGAATGCAACCGGCGCACTCCACTTCACTCTTCTAATTTGCTTGCCTCTTCACCAATAAAAGGGATGCTTTATGCCAAAAGCATCCTTTTTATTATATGAATGTGACTTTTTAGCTGTTTATTATTCATTTCGGCTCAACAACTGCTTGGCTTCTCTGCGTATTTATTTACTATTTTCTTGCCAAAATTGCAAACTATCCTTTCCATGCTGAAGCCTGTGCCGCTGTTAGCGCTACATTTTCATATATGGACCATGCTTGCAATTGCCGGTTTCGGCCTTCGCTGTCAAAGCCAAACAAAAACCTTCTTGCCGATGATGGACATTCATTGGCAAGAAGGTTGTCTGCAATCTATTCCGTTGAATATGTTTGAACACACTTGTGGACGCACGGACTCCCAAGGGTGATTAGGTGATTACCACCCCCACGGTGCTTTCAGCTTATGCGGTCAGAAAGCGTTGCCCGCCGTTTAACATTGTTCTGGGGTCCCAGTGTTCGTTGCCGTTCTGAACGACGAACCGCAGCCGCATGTGGCAATCGCGTTCGGGTTATTGATCGTAAAACCGCCGCCCATTAACGACTGTTTATAGTCAATAACCGTTCCTTGTAAAATTGGCGCACTGTCTTTATCGACGAGAATTTTAATTCCATGTTGCTCAAACTCATGATCGTCTTCATGGCGTTCATGGTCAAATCCCATTCCGTACGACAAACCGCTGCAGCCGCCGCCTCTCACGCCAATGCGGAGATATGCCCCTTCCTCTTCATGTTCTTTCATCATATCTTTAATTTGAAACGCAGCAGCCTCTGTAAGTGTTACAATATCCGTCATTGCAATCCCTCCTTACTGATAGTATATCGCTTTTTATCCGTTATGCTCAAATCTTAAACATTTAATAATAATACACTCCTGTGCAAATCGTTTCCGCCGGTCCTGTCATCCGCACATTTCCTTCATCCGTCCACGTGATCGTCAAATCTCCGCCCGCTAAATGGACAATCGTTTCCTTATTTCGTGCTGTTTTTCCATTTAACACTGAAGCGACAACAGCCGCACATGCTCCTGTCCCGCATGCTTGCGTCACTCCGGAGCCGCGCTCCCAGACGCGAAAATGGAGCTCATGGTCGTTAACTACTTCGACAAATTCGACGTTAACCCCTTCAGGAAAACGTTTGTCCTTTTCGACAATTGGCCCAAGGGATGTTACCGCCGCTTGATTGATATCATCCACGTAAAAAATGACATGAGGGTTTCCCATCGAAACCGCCGTAATTTCATACAGCTGCCCATCGACTTCAAACGGTTCTGCAACCACCCGTTCCGCTTCCGGACCAACCATCGGGATCTCGCTCCGCTTTAAACGCGGCTTTCCCATATCAATGGTGACATTGGTAACCGCTCCATTTTCTACTTCCACTTCTGCCTTCACCAGCCCGGACAATGTTTCAATAAAAAACGAGCGGTCATTGACTATTCCATGCTCGTACACATATTTAGCCACACAGCGCAAGCCATTGCCGCAATTTTTTCCTTCCGAACCATCGCTATTAAAAATCCGCATTTTCACCGGGGCTACTTTTGACGGGCAAATAAGAATCATGCCATCCGCCCCGATTCCGGTATTAACGTTAGACACTTTCACGGCCAGCAGCGACAATAATGACTCCGGAATGGTTTCTTCAAACATATTGACATATATATAACTATTGCCAAGGCCATGCATTTTCGTAAATGAAAATTGATTCATATTTCCTCCTTAGAAAGAAAAAATTTTTTATATATAAGTATAAATCGGAAATAAACCGGGCACAATGAAAATATCCCCCGTTTTTTCATAATACACTTTAAAAGAGGATGTCCGTGGGACATCCTCGTTTTTTATGCCATAATAGATACACTTGGATGAAAGCCAATGGAAAACTCCCCACAAGGTTATCGTTTAAAACATCGGGTTTTCTTCTAAATAACGGTAAATATTTTCCACCAGCTGCTCAGGAGTATCACCGGTTACGATTTCCCCGTTCACTAAAGCAAAAAGGGTTTCCGCACACCGAGTGCAGTAGCTTAAACAACTATATTCTATAATATCCAAGTTCGGATCTTTTTCTAATATTTCCAACGCCTTTTGCGAGCCGTTTGCTAAATTGCTGATACAAAATTCAATAATTGGCTGGATCATTGTTTTCTCACCTTCCTACTGCTTTTCATCGTATCGGTTTTTTGGAAAAACGTCAACGAATAACGCTTCGTTTTTCACTGGACGGATTCTGGAGAATAGCGTAAAAACCAATGAAATGCGATGCCGTTTTCCATTGCTTCGTTTACTGGATGCAGGGCCATTTTTCCCATAAGCAGGGCGCCGCCTTTTCCCTGCACATGCCGGCGTTTATTTCTCCCCTTTGTCAGCGTTTACCGAAAATTGTTGTTATTTTGTCACAATTTCGTTATACTTTTTAATGGTTATAAAGATCATCATAAAAGGGGAATTTTATTATGAGACACCTTGTGTTGCTCGGCGGAGGATATGGAAATATGCGGATTTTGCTTCGCCTCCTCCCAAACCATTTACCAGAAGATGTTCATATAACGCTCGTCGACCGTGTTCCATATCATTGCTTAAAAACAGAGTATTATGCGCTCGCAGCAGGCACGATTAGCGATCACCACATCCGCGTCCCATTTCCTGAACATCCGCGTCTTACCTACCGTTTCGGTGAAGTCGTTAACATCGACCTTGATAATCAAAACGTGCAGTTGCAGGATGAAAGCAGCATCCCATATGATGATTTAGTAATCGGTTTAGGCTGTGAAGATAAATACCATGGTGTTCCAGGCGCCGAAACTTTCACGCATAGCATTCAATCCATTGAAAAGGCGCGCGCGGCATATGAAGCGTTAAACAATTTGCCTCCCGGATCTATTGTCGGCATTGTCGGCGCGGGACTAAGCGGCGTCGAATTGGCAAGTGAATTAGCGGAAAGCCGTCCTGATTTACACATAAAATTGTTTGATCGCGGAGAACGCATTTTGCCGATGTTTCCTAAACGGCTCAGCAACTATGTCGAAAGCTGGTTTCACCAACATGATATCGAAATTGTCCGCTGTTCCAACATTACGAAAGTAGAAGAACACACGCTTTACAATCACGACACCCCAGTTCATTGCGATGTCATTGTCTGGACAGCAGGCATTCAGCCGAACCGCGTCGTTCGCCAGCTGCCTGTGGAAAAAGACAAACAAGGCCGTGTCGTTTTAACGAAACGCCATCACATTCCCGGATATGAAAACGTATACGTCGTCGGCGACTGTGCAAGTTTGCCGCACTCTCCAAGCGCTCAGCTCGCAGAGGGCCAAGCGGAACAAATCGTTCAAGTATTGCAAAAACGCTGGAACGGGGAAGAACCGCCAAGCGAATTTCCTCCTATAAAATTAAAAGGGATTCTCGGATCGCTCGGCCGAAAACACGGATTCGGCCTCCTTGCTGACCGCCCAATAACCGGAAGAGTTCCGCGATTGTTAAAATCCGGGATATTGTGGATGTACAAATATCATAACGGCTACTAAACTGAAAGAAAGCAACATGTGCCACAAATACGGATTTATCAGCATTATTGAACATTTCAAGCCCCACAATACGCATGGGCGGGTTTTATGATTTTATGAGATAACTATTACTAAATCCTGCCTTTCTTTTTTATGAACAAAAAGCCTACTCCTTGAGTAGGCTGCATCGTTTTATTTTCATTCAACCGAGCTTCCATGAACGGAGTGAAGGCCTTGGAACATGGAGAAGCGTTTTCGCCAGCATCTCTTGTTCTGTTCTGTCATGTTTATGAATCACTGTATGGCCAGTCCGCGGAATTTTCTTTTTCAAAAATTTTGAAAACTTTACCACTAATAGTGGATGCCATTTATCCAGCATCATTTTAGATGTTATCCATTCTCTTTTGTGAATTGTTATCAATAATTCACCGTTCATACCGAACCGATGCTTTGTTTATTAGAAAATCATTCTATCTTCCATTATTTTCACTTTTTCGCACTCGCTTCTGAAGGGCTGATGGCTGCCCTTTCTCCATCCACACGACTGCTTTTGCCTTTACTAATGATGCATAGCAAGCCCACAAAACCTTTTTATCCCCGGTAACCGTACTTTTCCATCTCTGCATAAATCGACTTTAACCTTGGGTTTCCTTCTCCGACGATAACCCCCTCGATCACAACAACAGGGTAAAACAAATCTTCTTCCAGCACCTTTTTGGCAAACGCCTTTTTCGCTTCGTCATCTTCTGGCGGGTTGAAAATATCAATATATGTTATGGAAAACGGCTGATTCGGGTATTTCCGTTTAATCGCCGCTTCCAGCCATTCATATGTTTCTTTGGAAGAAGGCAAATGGACACAAGACGGGCAAATCATATCAGCGCCATATACGCATATTTCTACTTGCTTCAGCGTCATATATTTCCACCTTTCATATAGTAAAAACAAAAATTTATCATTAGATTTTTTTCTTTACCATGATTATAATAAAGTTAAAGAAAGGAGTCGATAAAAATGAGTGATCAAGAAATTAAAGAACAAGTGCAAGAAGTTCTTGACAAACTGCGCCCGTTTTTGCTTCGTGACGGCGGGGACTGCGAATTGATCGACGTTGAAGACGGAGTTGTCAAATTGCGTTTGCTTGGCGCATGCGGAAGCTGCCCAAGCTCGACGATCACATTAAAAGCCGGAATCGAACGCGCGCTTTTGGAAGAAGTTCCGGGCATTGTCGAAGTAGAACAAGTATTCTAACCGCGGCCGTTTGCACCAAAATAACAGCGGTTTCCATCGGGAAACCGCTGTTATTTTTCAAACGACATTTTATACACTTGACTCCCTTTTTGTTCGACCGTTAGCCATTCTACCGCGCAATCCGGAAAATATGGGGCTAATTTTTCTTTTAATTCCATCCCTTTTCCCGGTTCGGCAAAAGCGAGAATGGTCGGTCCAGCCCCGCTCAATGCCACCCCAAACGCTCCATATTGCATAGCCAGCTTTTCAACAAGCGATAATTGCGGAACAAGTTCTTTGCGATATGGCTGATGAAATAAATCGCACGACATCATTTTTCCCGCAAGTTCCCATCTTTTGGTCAACAATGCCGCGACTAACACGTTGCTGACTGCGCTGGCCTCGACGGCATCTTCTCGCGCCATCATCTGCGGTAAAACGCTGCGCGCTTTTTCTGTCTCCAGCTCATACGAAGGAATGACAGCAACTAAATCCAATTGCACATCTGGAACATGCACGACATCCGTCTCTTCCCGGCGATGGCTGCCAATGACGAGCCCTCCGTATAACGAAGCGCCAACATTATCCGGATGCCCTTCATAACAGCTGGCAAACCGCATTTTTTGCTCCAGCGAGAGCGACAGACCGGCCAGCTCATTGGCCAGTTCAATTCCCGCTACCACTGCTGCTGCGCTGCTTCCCAATCCGCGCGTAAACGGGATATTGCTATATACATCCACGAAACAGCTTGGCAACGTGCATCCATATGTTTGTGCCACTTGCGCTGCTACTTGATAAATTAAATTGTCCATCCCCGCTGGGATCGCTGCGACTTCTGAAGAACGGGGAACGAACTTCCACTCGTCTGCCAGCCTGACTTCAAGTGTCAAGTAACGGGACACGGCAAGACCAATTGAATCAAAACCTGGCCCTAAATTTGCTGTGCTTGCCGGAACGACGATTCTTAACATCCCATCTTCTTTCATTGATGGACAACTCCTTGAATGTGTTCAAACACGACGGTTTCGTCGTTTGCAAGCACGGTTGGCTCGATTTCTGCCACTTCCATCGCAATGGCCGGATCTTTCAGGCCATTTCCGGTTAATACGGCCACAACGGTGCTTCCGTTTTCAATTTCATTCCGCTTCCGCTGCTTGATCACTCCTGCAATGGATGCACAAGAAGCCGGTTCGGCAAAAATCCCTTCCTCCCGCGCAAGCAGTTTATACGCTTCTACAATTTCTGCATCAGATACTTCATCAATTTTTCCGTTCGACTCCGCCGCTGCTTGCACCGCTTTTTCCCAGCTCGCCGGATTGCCGATGCGAATCGCCGTCGCGATCGTCTCCGGATGCTCGATGACTTGATTGCGGACGATCGCAGCCGCTCCTTCCGCTTCGAATCCGCGCATTTGCGGAAGGCCCGTTTGTTTTGCCGCATGATATTCTTTAAATCCTTTCCAATAAGCGGTAATATTCCCGGCATTACCGACCGGAATCGCAAGCACGTCCGGCGCTTTGCCAAGCTGGTCGCAAATCTCAAACGCCGCTGTTTTCTGCCCCTCGATGCGGTATGGATTTACCGAATTGACAAGCGTAATTGGGGCCATATCGCTAAGGCGGCGCACCATTTTTAACGCTTCATCAAAGTTTCCCTCAATCGCAAAAATTTCCGCTCCGTACATCACCGCCTGCGCTAATTTCCCCATTGCGATTTTTCCATTCGGAATCACCACTATGCAGCGCAGCCCCGCTCTTGCCGCGTAGGCCGCCGCGGAGGCGGACGTGTTGCCTGTCGAAGCGCAAATAATCGTATGGCTTCCTGATTCTTTCGCCTTTGCGACCGCCATCACCATGCCGCGGTCTTTGAATGATCCTGTCGGGTTTGCCCCTTCGACTTTGACATATAATTCAACGCCAAGCTTTTCCGACAACCGCGGCAGCGGAATAAGCGGCGTATTTCCTTCATTCAAAGTAAGCATCGGGGTGTTTTCATTGATTGGCAAAAATTCGCGGTATGCGTGCAGCAAACCTTTCCATGTCATTCTTTTCCCTCTCCTTCAACGCGATACGAGCTCTTTACTTCATGGACAATTTCCAATTCACGCAATTGCTGCAAAATTTCTTCGTAATCTTGCTGCGAAGCGCGATGTGTGACAATAACGATTTCCGCAAGCCCATCTTCCTTCAACGGCAATTGTAAAATTTTCTCAAAGCTGACGCCGCGTTCTGAAAATAGTGTGGTAATTTTCGCAAACGCACCAACTTGGTCTTTCACACGAATGCGCAAAAAATATTTCGAAAAAATTTCTGATGGCGATTTCAGTTGCTTTTCATACTGCGGCGCGACGGCATTGCATCCGTTTACCCCGAGCCTCATATTCTTCATGACGGCTACTAAGTCAGAAACAACGGCAGTCGCGGTTGGCAAACTTCCCGCTCCCGGTCCGTAAAACATTGTTTCTCCGACCGCCTCGCCATACACATATACCGCATTGTATTCATCATTAACGGACGCAAGCGGATGCGAATCAGGAAGCAGCGTCGGTTGAACGCTAACTTCCACTTTGTTGCCATCGCGTTGTGCGATGCCGATTAATTTCATCGTATAGCCGAGGCGTTTGCTGTAGTTGAGATCTTCTTCGGTGATCGACGTTATTCCTTTTGCTTGCACATCTTCTAAATCAATGTTCATCGAAAATCCGAGCCGGGCTAAAATCGCCATTTTTCTGGCCGCATCTAATCCTTCCACATCTGAAGTCGGATCTGCCTCCGCATATCCAAGCGCTTGCGCTTCCGCTAACACTTCCTCATAAGACGCTCCGTATTTGCTCATTTTTGTTAAAATATAGTTTGTTGTTCCATTGACGATTCCCATCATTTTCGTAATCCGGTCAGATGCAAGGCCGTCAACGAGGCTGCGCAAAATTGGAATTCCCCCGGCGACGCTTGCTTCAAAAAACAAATCACAATGATTTTCTGCCGCCACTGCCAACAATTCCGACCCATGCAATGCCATCAAGTCTTTATTTGCCGTCACCACATGCTTTCCTTGCTGCAATGCGCGCAGCAAATATTCGCGCGTTTCTTCAATTCCTCCCATCACTTCGATAACGACATCGATTTCCGGATCATCAATGACGTCAGCGACATCGGTTGTCAGCAAAGACGGGTCGACGCGTACGTCCCGTTGTTTATATATATCTCTTACAAGAATTTTTTTCACTTGTACCGGGCATCCAACTTGATGCATCAGCCGTTCTTGATGATTTTCAATAATTTTGACAACACCGCTTCCAACAGTTCCTAATCCTAACAACCCGACGAAAATCGGCTTGGCCATACTCCCCATCCCTTCTGTATTTCCTGTATAAACACTTGTTTTTTTATAGTAGACATTATAAAAGATATTGCTTTTTTTTACAATAATTAATTTTATATTAAATATTGAAAACGGTTAATATCAAGCAAATTCAGATATTTTTCCGCAAAAAGCAAGCAGCCCTGCTGCGAAAGGGACTGCCTGAATTATTATCGTTCCAGCTCTTTGTTTACAAGCGTTTCCGGCCGTTTTCCTTCTAACACGGCAATAATATTCCGGCAACACAGTTCCATCATCTTCGTGCGCGTTTCTTTTGTCGCGCTTCCGATGTGCGGCAAAGCAACCACATTGGTTAATGTTAACAACGGGTGAGAAGCGCCAATTGGCTCATGTTCAAATACATCCAATCCTGCCGCGGCAATTTCCCCGTTTACAAGCGCAGCGTATAACGCTTGTTCGTCCACGACAGCTCCTCTTGATGCATTAATAAATATCGCCGACCGTTTCATTTTGCGGAACGCTTCGCTATTAAACATATGCCGCGTTTCCTTCGTCAGCGGCGTCAAGCAAACAACAAAATCGGCAGCTTCCAATAACTCATCAAACGAGCAATATGTCGCGCCAAGCCTTTGTTCTGCTTCTTTGTTGCGGGAACGATTATGGTACAAAATGTTCATATCAAAACCAGCTGCGCGTTTGGCGACAGCTTGCCCGATTTTTCCCATGCCGACAATGCCGATCGTCTTATGGTGGACATCGGCACCAGCCAATAAAAACGGACTCCAGCTTTTCCATTTTCCTTCTTTGATCCATTGCGCCGCCTCCACTACACGGCGGGCAGTCGCCAGCAGCAAGGCAAACGTTAAATCGGCAGTAGTGTCTGTCAGCACATCCGGGGTATTGCAAACAGCAATCCCGTGTTTAGTCGCAGCAGGGATATCGATATTATCAAACCCGACTCCCATATTCGCGACGACTTTTAACGATTTTCCCGCTTCTAATATTTCTTCATCGACGACATCAGACACCATCGTTAACAGCGCGTCTGCTTTTTTCGCCTCATTCATTAATACATCGCGGGGGACTTGTATGTCGTCATATGGCCACATCGCCACTTCAGCGATCTCTTTTATCGGGGCAACAATATGATCGGGAAGCTTTCGCGTTATAAACACGTACGGTCGAGTCACGCGGTCCACCTTCTTTTATGTATTTTTTCCTTATTTTATCATAATTCATCATCATAAAAAAAAGATGAAGAAGCGGTCATCACGATATGTCATCAATAAAAAAACCAGTAAATTTTAGGAATATAAAGCCGCTGGCCGGCAGGCCCCGCAATCTCGGCAAACGACGCTAAAAATTGTTCATTCTCCCGGGAACGGCCGACAATGCCACGCAACATTTGTTCATATGCTTGTTTTCTTCTTTCTCCGTCTGTCATATAATATCCTTCCACACATTCAAAATAATGAAGCGGAAAAAGAAGACGTGCGTAAATTAAGCGCCAGGCAAACGGCGATAATGGCGCAATCCGTTGATACTCGCGGAAAAAGCGCCGGATGCTTTCCACAGAAACATTGCCCTTTTTCATGTATATGTGCCGGACCCACTCTGCCAAATCTCTCGCGCAATGATCATATACCCAGTCTGTCGCCAACTTTTGTTCCTTTCCTTCCACCCATTTCGCATTTGGCAGCCGTTCATGGCAAAAGGTTGCGTAATCAACGCCGACAGGTTCCTCATCCAACTCCGCATCCGCTACATATTGAATCGCGTTTTCCGCCAAGCCGAGATAGTACGGAAACGATTCAAGAAAAAGACGGTCAAACATAGCCTTGATCCCCGTCTCCATTTTACTTCTCCAAAACTGCTCCATCTGGTCGAGCCTTGTTCCCCAAAACTCTTTCCATTGGCCGATTCGCCGACAATGGACGACCGGAATAGGACATGTGCGGCCGCGCTGGTGAAATTTCGCTAATTCTCGGCCGATAGAAATATTTCTTGCATATGGTGAAACAGGCGAGCGGACAATCACAACAGGCTGGTCGCCGTAGTAAGCAACCCACTTTCCTGATTTAGTCGGAACGAAAGCTGCGACAGTGTCATCTCCCGTTAATAATAAATAATCGCTCATCTTCTGTAATTCCTCTATTTCTGCTTCCGTGCGCCCATATACAGGAATAACAGTATAACGCTGATTTTTATGCAGAAATGTATCGTATCTTCCAGTTTTTTCAAACCGTTCTGCCGGGATTTCATATTCATTGTTAATAAACTCCTTCATCGCTTCTCCCCCCTTATAAAAGTAATATATGAGGGGAGTTACCAAAAAATCTGCGCTTTCCAAATATTCTTTTGCTGAGGTACATTCATTTCTTCATTACTCACCTAAACAATTATGGTAGGAATTTCCCTTTTTTCTAAGCAGCAATGTTTACAGGAACGGCACATTTATGACATGATAAACATATATAATAAAAATAACTTCTTAAAGAAACAGGTGAAGTAAATGAAAGGACCAATCATGAACAATCTGGAGCAAATCGCTCGTCAATGGCTCGAAGAACGTGGCGTTACCATTAAAGACATCGCTGAACTCGTATATTATTTGCAATCAAAGTACCATCCAAATCTGCAACTAGAAGAATGCATTGAAAATGTCAATCGCGTGATTTCCAAACGGGAAGTGCAAAACGCGATCCTCACCGGCATTCAGCTTGACAAATTGGCAGAAGAAGGCAAGTTAGATGAACCACTGCAGTCGATTATTCAACGCGACGAAGGCTTATATGGAGTCGACGAGATTTTGGCGCTTTCCATCGTAAACGTATACGGCTCCATCGGCTTCACTAATTACGGATATGTCGATAAACAAAAGCCTGGCATTTTAAAAAAATTGAACGATAAATCCACGGGAAAATGCAATACGTTTTTGGACGACATTGTTGGCGCTATTGCGGCCGCTGCCTCAAGCCGCTTAGCACATCGGGCGGCCAATGTGGAGTAAGCGGCTCTTAAGCCAAAAAAGATGGGGCCAAAATTCGGTAGCTGTTCGCTTTTTGGCCCCTCCTTTTTCGCAAAAAATACGGGAAACTGTTTCTTTTTTGGGATCGTAAAATCACTGCCACTCACGACATTAAAGCCATGAAACATACACTGTTTACTATTGGCACAACGTGCAGGATGTTTCACTTCCCATCTGCAGCTATGAAAAGAAAAAAACTGGCGCAAAAGGTCATTCGCCGACCTTTTGCGCCAGCCTCTTTATTAAATGCGGTCGATCCACTCTTTGAGCGAATCCGCCGTATATGTCGGCTGCTTTTCATATCGTTGCAGCAGTTCTTTCGTCGTTACCCCTGTATGGACAAGAAGCGTGTCCACTCCCGCATTCATTCCTGCCATAATATCGGTATCGTAGTAATCACCGATCATTAATGTTTCTTCTCTTGGCACTCCCAGCACTTTTAGCGCTTGTTCCATAATGATTTTTTCCGGTTTTCCAATAAAAATAGGCTGCACTTGCGTCGATACGGCGACAACTGCCGTCAGTGAACCGTTCCCCGGCAGCAATCCCCGTTCTGTCGGAAGCGCAATATCAGCATTCGTCGAAATAAATGTCGCACCGTTGCGCACAGCCAAACAAGCGATGGCAAGCTTTTCATATGTAATATTTCTGTCAATCCCCATTACAACAAATTCCGCATCTTCTTTTGCAAAGGCAAACCCTTTTTCTTCCAGAGCGGTGCGGAGTCCTTCTTCCCCGATTACATAAATAGAAGCATCCGGTTTTTTTTCAAAAATATAATTTGCCGTCGCTTGGCTTGTCGTAAACACATGCTCTTCTGTCGCCGGGACGCCGAATGACTGCAGCTTCTCCGCCACTTGCGCCGGCGTGCGCGAAGAGTTGTTCGTGACAAATAAATACGGAATGCCTTTTTGATACAACGCTTTGACAAAATCGCGAGCCTCCGCGATGCATTCCGTTCCACGATACATCGTGCCGTCTAAATCGATTAAATATCCTTTGTACTTCTTCAACATCTGTCACCTCTTTTTTAGAATGCACGTAACCACCTTATACAAAGAAACGAAAAATGTCAAAAAGCAAACACGCTCCAATGCCCTGTGATTCTTCCGCCAAGAAGCCTTCTTCGTCATAATGCATGAAGCGGAAGGCTCTTGGGAAAATGAACATTGGAGACGCGTTTGTCAACAATAAATGAAATGTCTTTAATTGCGGAACGCCGACACGGGACCGAGCTCGTTTTCCAAATATGTGCGAATAGCATTCGGATATGCTTGCAGCGCCGGAAAATGTTTTTGCATTTCCTCCAATAATTTTGCGTGGTCGACATTCGTATAATGATGAACAAGCATTTTTCGATAGCCAATGATCGCTTTCAATCCTTTTGCGTCATCCGCCGTGACAACCCGTTCATCTGTCAAAATGTCGATAATATCCTCATAGCTGCCCGGGTCTCTCATAATAAAGCCGTCGATCATCGCGTTTCCGACATCTAAAACCGCCTCAATCACTAAATGAACAAGGCGCTCAAGAGCGAGCTGGGATAATTCATCGTCCCACGACGGGTTTTGTTTGTAAATATGTAACAGTTTTTCCATATAGCGCAGCGTTTCTTCGATTTTATTGCGGTCAACAAAGTACATCGTTACTTCCTCCTATATTTGTCTTTTTTTATTGTATCATAATTATGCGAATATTGTTATGATGGAAGTACCATTTCTTACTGGAGGTTGGCGTTTATGAGCGAACGTTTTTACTTATATGACGATACGGTGGATACGAAAACGCGTTTTGTCAGCTTTCTTGGAGAACGGCAACGGTTTGATTTGGCAATTATCGAAACGGACCGCTTTTATGGGAAATATTTAGTTCTCGACTTGCAAAGCAACCGTTTTGCGATTATTGGGCAGGACGATTTAGAAGAGCCGGGATATTTAGAGGAAGCTTACCGCCTGAGTGAAGAGGATGCCAATGATTTACGGTCATTTTTATACGAATGCATTTCATAGCCTTTTTCTCATTAGGGAACATTATAAATGACCTTTTCAACGAGGAAGGTGAAACCGTGCAGAGCGACTTTTCCACCGTAGAAAAACAGAAAAATTTTTTAACAGCCGAAGAATTCCCGGAAGGGCCGTACGGTTCTCCGCGGCGCGCAGATGATCCGGTACAAAATAAAAGCACTTCGTGGAAAAAAGGACAGCGTTACTATAGCGCCTTTAACTACGAAGACAAATCGTTCCATCAAAACATCCCGCGGCGCGATCCCGGAGCGCATCCGCCGCACGATGACCCGCGGGAAAACGAACAATATGGCGAAACATAATGACGAGGGTGTCCCAAAAGTGATGGGACACCCTTCTCTGCTTGTGCATCGAACCATATGCGGAAGCCTTTTGTGCCAGTTTCGCTTGTTTTACCGTTTCACTTTGCGGAGCACAAAATACGCGCAGCCAAAATTGCAATATTCATACAAATATTCTGATAATGTGCTGATTTTCGTATCATATGTCGCCCGTTGGTTATGATCATCAAAAAAACCGCGCAAGCGAAGCTGGTTATAGCCCCAGTCCCCGACGATATAGTCATACTTGCTTAAAATATCGGCATATCGCGCGCGAAATGCTTCTTCATTAAACGCGTTTTTCACGTTTTCCACTAATTCATAACATATATTATTAATGCATATCATCCTTTTCACCTTGCCTTTCCACTTTCATCATAAACGATGAAACGCTCCCAATCAATTACTGTTATCAAAGTGAAGAAAGAGGAACATCCTGAAAGTGAAGGGGGTGTTTGCAATGAGAAAAGCATTGCTTGCCGTCACGTTAAGTGCCGCCACATTAGCAGGCTGTGCGCAAACGGCGCAAGATAACAATACAGACGTATACAAACGAAGCGGCAACACGATAAACGTTACCGATCGCAATGATTTATATAACGAAAACGGGGTGCCGAACGGCGACGACACACGAATGGACAATTTTGGCTATGTCCGCCATCAAAAAAGCCCTGTTCCCAGTGATGCAAACTTGTACAACAACATGCCAACATTCAACCGCGAGCGCGCGGCTGATTTAATTAGCAAGCTTTGCACACAGCTGCCAAACGTTAACGACGCCGCCACATTGGTAACCGATGAAGAAGTATTAATCGTTTATGACACAGATACAAAAAACCGCCACCAAACAGCGGATCAAGTGAAAAAAACCGCCCTTTCTGTCGTTCCGCGCTATTATCATGTTTACGTTGCCGACGATCCGCGCCTCATGAAAGACATCGAGCGCTTCGGACGTTTAGATTCCAACAGCCGGAATATTGATCAAATCATCGATACAACGATTCAAAGAATGTTAAAATATCCGCAGGGCCGGAAACTAAGCGATGGGGAAAACGAAAATGGCGAAATGATCCATGAAACGAATGACCGGCTCGACCGTGATTTCCATGATGAAAGACCAGCTCCCGCAAAAACAAGCCGATAGCACGGCAATAGAAAAACGGTCTGTCTTCACTGGAAGGCAAGACCGTTTTTCGTGCGTTTATGCTTTTGCTTGCCGCGCTGCCGAAGCCGCATTGACTTGTTCATCCGCATGATAGGAAGAGCGGACGAGCGGCCCGGCTTCGCAATGGGTGAATCCTTTGCTTAAGGCGATTTCTTTTAATTCCTTAAATTCGTCTGGGTGATAATATTTCACTACTTTTAAATGCTTTTTCGTTGGCTGCAAATATTGGCCGATCGTTAAAATATCGACGTGATTGGCGCGCAAATCATCCATCGCTTCAATAATTTCTTCTTTTGTTTCGCCAAGGCCGACCATAATGCTCGATTTCGTCGGAATGTCCGGCTGCAATTCTTTCGCGCGGCGCAAAAATTCAAGCGAGCGTTCATATGTCGCGCGTGCACGCACTCTCGGCGTCAAGCGGCGCACCGTTTCAATGTTATGGTTTAAAATATCCGGACGAGCGTCCATCAATGTTTTTAAGTTCTCGTATACTCCCCCCATATCGGAAGGAAGCACTTCAATTGTCGTAAACGGATTTTTGCGGCGGATGGCACGAATCGTTTCCGCGAACACCGCTGCTCCGCCATCTTTTAAATCATCGCGGGCGACAGCGGTAACGACGACATGTTTTAAATTCATCAGACGGACAGATTCGGCGACACGTTCCGGTTCTTGCCAGTCAAGCTCCGTCGGCAATCCCGTTTTTACCGCGCAAAAACGGCACGCACGCGTACATACGTTCCCTAAAATCATAAACGTTGCCGTTCTCCGCGCTGCCCAGCATTCATGAATGTTTGGGCATTTTGCTTCTTCACATACGGTATGTAACCGGTTTTCCCGCATCAATTTCTTTAAGCCTGTATAATTTTCATTGGTATTCAGCTTTATTTTTAACCAATCCGGTTTGCGAAGATGTTCTTCTTTTGTCGCCATTGTTCTCACTCCAATAAATTTTATTTACACTTTTCATTATAAAAAAAACGGCAAACAAACACAAAAAATTAGCCACCGCCTATCCCTTACCATTTTTTAATATTTATGAAACAAGCCAATCTCTCCAAACTAAATATAGGAGATGTACGGAAAGGGGGTAAAAACGCGTGCATCCATTTATCATTGCCATCGTGACAACCGCTGTTATATTTTTGTCGCCCAAACCGATATTTGCTCAAGAAAAGTCCGATGAAGCCATTTATCAAAAACGGATGGAATTGTACAAAAAAGCAGAGGCAGTCTCATTGATCCCTTGGTATTACTTTGCGGCAATCGACCAATATGAACGGAACGTCCGGCAAGTGCGCCGCGATTTGCCAAAACCCACCGGCGCGCTTGGCATTTATATAAAACCGGAAATTTGGGCGGGACCGTTAAATAAAAACCCTTATGACACGAATCCGTTTTCGATTTCGCAATTCGGCGGCTTCGGTATGGACGGAAACGGAGACGGCGTTGCCGATCCGAAAAACGATGAAGATGTTATTTTTGCCATGGCGCGGTTTCTGCAATCGTATGGCATCGACCATAAACGCATCAAAATGGCACTTTGGGATTATTATCAACGCAGCAAAACCGTTGATTTGATTTTAGGGAAAGTTAAAATTTATAAAAAATACCATACATTAAAGCTAGACGGCCATGTTTTCCCGCTCCCGCTTCACACGGATTATAGCTACCGGGATACATGGGGAGATGCGAGAGGCTGGGGCGGGCGCCGCATTCATGAAGGAACCGATATTTTCGCAAACTATGGTGTGCCGGTGCGGTCGACTTGCTACGGAATTGTCGAATTAAAAGGCTGGAATAAATATGGGGGATGGCGCATCGGCATCCGGGACATCAACAACAATTATCACTATTTTGCTCATTTAAACGGATTTCCCCCGCATTTGCGCGAAGGACAAATCGTCGAGCCGGGAACCATTATTGGCTATGTCGGCAGCTCCGGGTATGGCCCACCGGGAACAGCGGGAAAATTTCCGCCACACCTTCATTACGGAATGTACAAAGATAATGGATATACGGAATGGGCTTTTGACCCATATCCCCACCTTAAAGCATGGGAACAGGCACAGAAGCGGAATAAAAAGCAAGGAGATTCGCACTTGAAGTAACCACTGTCAAGCAGACAGGAATAAAAAAGCACATTCAAACAGCCTGAGTCCTATATTCATAAGGGCTCAGGCTGTTTCATTTTTTTGCAGGAAAATGAATATATTGTTCGGCTGGACAGCTTGAAATTGCATCAGGCTCTTTCGGCCGTTTCTTCCGAATTCCCCTCTCTCGTCTTAAAACGGTGCATCATCATGTTTTTTGCATTTTCCCATAGAAAAATCCTTTCCACAGCAGGCAGATTCATTCGCTTGCTTTCTGCCTGCTATAAGGGGAGCCGAGCAAACTTGGCGGCTTCCTGTTGCCATCTCTTTTTGCCGGGCCGAAGTAACTTTAATGTCCCCCCAAGTACGCTTTCTTCACTTGTTCGCTGTCATTCAGCTCTTCCGCTAAACCTGACAAGACAACGCGGCCGGATTCAATGACATATGCCCGATCAGCCACCGAAAGCGCCATATTTGCGTTTTGCTCTACTAACAAAATGGTCGTTCCAAACGAATTAATTTCTTCAATAATGCGGAAAATGGTTTTGACTAATAACGGGGCTAACCCCATGGATGGTTCGTCAAGCAGGAGAAGGCGCGGACGCGCCATCAACGCCCTGCCGATCGCCAGCATTTGCTGTTCCCCTCCCGATAAAGTTCCGGCAAGCTGCTTTCTTCGTTCATAAAGGCGGGGGAACAGGTGGTATACTTTTTCGAAATCTTGCTGAATTTCCTGTTTATTTTTCCGTAAAAAAGCACCTAATTCTAAGTTTTCTTCCACAGTCATATTGGCAAAAACACGCCGTCCTTCCGGAACATGGGAAATTCCCCGTTTAACAATCGTTTGCGCCGCCTTTCCCGCGATCGATTGCCCTTCGTATAAAATATCTCCCTGCTTCGGTTTTATCAATCCGGAAATCGTCTTTAACAGCGTGCTTTTTCCGGCACCGTTTGCCCCGATTAATGTGACGATTTCCCCTTCTTTGACTTCCAATGAAACTCCTTTAAGCGCTTGAATATTGCCGTAAAATACATTGACATTTTCGACTTTCAGCATTTCAGGACACCTCCTCGCCAAGGTATGCTTCAATCACTTTCGGATTATTCCTAATCTCTTCCGGTGTCCCGTGCGCAATCAGCTGCCCATGGTCAAGCACGTAAATTCGCTCACATATTCCCATGACAAGGGACATGTCATGCTCAATAAGCAAAATCGTCAAATGAAACTTTTCCCTTATAAAAGCAATCAAGTTCATTAGTTCTTGGGTTTCCTGAGGATTCATGCCCGCCGCAGGCTCATCCAGCAGCAACAGCTTTGGATGTGCCGCAAGCGCTCTGGCGATTTCTAAACGGCGCTGCTGTCCGTATGGCAAATTTTTCGCTTTTTCATGCATGACGTGCTCCAGCTTGAAAATTTTTAAAAACTCTATGGCCTTTTCCTCTATTTCTTTCTCGCCGGAAAAATGCGAAGGCAGGCGAAATATCGAGCTCAAAATAGAATGACGGGCGAGAGAATGGTACGCAACCTTAACATTATCAAGCACGGACAGCTCCCCGAACAAACGGATATTTTGAAACGTACGGCTGATTCCTTTTCTTGTGATTTTGTAGGGCGGCAGGCCGTTTAATTTTTCATTCTCAAGCATGATCGTTCCTTCCGTCGGCTCGTAGACACCGGTCAACAAGTTAAAAAAAGTTGTTTTTCCTGCCCCATTCGGCCCAATGAGACCGACCAATTCTCCCATGTTCAATTCGATATTGATGCCGGATAATGCTTTCAAACCGCCAAACTCAATGCCAACGCCATCCGTTTTAAGCAACGGTGTGCTTGTTGCCATCTTCGATTCCCCCTTCAGCCGTTCTGCGCTGCTTAAAGAACGAAGCCAGTTCCCGCGTGCCAAGCAATCCTTTCGGGCGGTACAGCATCACTAATATCAGCACAAGGCTATAGATAATCATCCGCGTTTCTGGATATTCTTGCAAAAATGTTGAAACGATCGTCAGCAAGATTGCAGCGATGACCGCTCCGGACATGCTCCCTAATCCGCCAAGCACAACAAAAATCAAAATATCAAATGATTTCAAAAAACCAAAGTTTGTCGGCTGAATAATATAAAAGTGATGAGCATAAAGACCGCCGGCAATGCCAGCAAAAAAAGCACCGATAACAAAGGCGACTACTTTATAATACGTTGTGTTAATTCCCATGGAATCGGCTGCGATTTCATCTTCACGAATCGAAATGCAGGCGCGTCCATGAGTGGAATTAGTAAAGTTTGCAATCACAATGATGGTAATGAGCAAGCAGGCAAATACCCACGGCCAAGTTGTAAGATGGGTCACCGTCATGCCGCTGGCGCCGCCAACATAATCAACATTCAGCAAAATAATTCGCACGATTTCGCCAAACCCAAGCGTAGCGATTGCCAAATAATCCCCTTTTAAACGAAGGGTCGGAATGCCAATGAGAAGACCTGCTACCGCGGCAGCCATCCCGCCGGCAAGCAATGCGAGGGAAAACGGCATTTGCAGTTTCATTGTCATGATCGCCGACGCATAAGCCCCGACTGCAAGAAATCCGGCATGTCCGATGGAAAATTGCCCTGTAATCCCGATAATTAAATGAAGGCTGACCGCTAGCATAATATTGATAGCGATAAAAAATAATGTATTAATATAAAAGGAATTAAGCATTTCTCCTGATATTAGCAGCTGAACTACTACGAAAAATACAAGCGCTAGCGCAATAGAGATCCAAAATCCGCTTATCCGCTTTCGAATCGCCATTACTCTCTCCCCACCTTTTATACTTTTTCTCTTACGTTTTTACCAAATAACCCGGACGGCCGGAAAATGAGAATAAGGATAAGGACGATAAAAGCCACTCCGTCACGCCAGAGAGAGTAACCAAGACCGCTAACGAGCGATTCAATCACACCAAGCACAAGGCCGCCGACCATCGCGCCTGGAATAATGCCGATCCCCCCTAAAACAGCGGCTACGAACGCTTTTAAACCTGGAATAATTCCCATCAGCGGTTCAATTTTCACGTAGTAAATGCCAAAAATGACGCCAGCCGCTCCCGCCAGGGCAGATCCTATCGCAAAAGTTGCCGATATGGTATTGTCTACATTAATTCCCATTAAGCGGGCGGCTTCTGCGTCGTAAGAAACGGCGCGCATTGCTTTTCCTATTTTCGTTTTATGAACGATAAGCTGAAGAAGAATCATTAATACAATCGAAGTAGCCAAAATCCATAATGACTGGCTGCTGATCATGACACCAAATACCTCTATTTTTTTATCCGGAAGCAATGTGCTAGGATATGCTTCCGGCTGGGCGCCACGTATATAGATGGTTCCATATTCAATAAACAGCGACACCCCGATCGCCGTGATAAGCGCGGCGATTCTCGTCGCATTTCGCAAAGGCTTATAAGCAATTCTCTCAATGCACACACCTAAGACCGCACACACAGCCATCGCCATCAGAAGCGCTGGAAAAAATCCTACATGCAAGCCTGTTATAGCGTAAAATCCAACAAAAGCACCGACCATAAACACATCGCCATGAGCAAAATTGATGAGCCGCACAATTCCATATACCATCGTATACCCGAGAGCGATTAGTGCATATATGCTGCCAAGGGATATCCCGTTTACTAGCTGCTGAATCAGCTCCATCTTTGCACTCTCCTTAGGAAATATTGTTTTTCTGAACGATTGCGAATAGGGGGACATGCCCCCTATCCATTTCATTCATTGTTATGGATTTACTTTTGTTTTAAACTGTTGTTGCCCATCCTTATATTCCAGAATTGTGACAGATTTTACCGGATCATGTTTTTCATCCAACGTCAATGTTCCGGATACAAGAGAAAGGTCTTTCGTGTCGGCGAGAGCGTCTTTAATTTTTTCCGGATCTACGTCCCCTGCCCGCTTGATCGCGTCAGCAAGGAAATATGCCGTATCATACCCAAGCGCATTAAACGCATCTGGAGATTTGTTATATTTTGCTTTGAAAGATTTAACAAAATTTTGAATTTTTTGATCAGGGTCATTCGAGGAATAATGATTGGTAATAAATGTATTGTTCAGCGCATCTTTCCCGGCAATTTCAACTAGTTTCGGAGAATCCCAGCCGTCTCCGCCCATAATAGGGACATTAATGCCAAGTTCACGCGCTTGTTTCACAATCAGACCTACTTCCTCGTAATAACCAGGCAAGAAAATAAATTCCGGATTAGCTGATTTGATGCGTGTCAACGTAGCACGGAAATCAGTATCTTTCGCAACATAAGCTTCTTCTGCCACAATCTTGCCGCCGTCTTTTTCAAACGATTTCTTAAAAGCAGAAGCAAGCCCTTTGGAATAATCGCTTGAAGTATCAATAAGTACAGCGGCTTTTTTTACTTTCAAATCATTAATAGCGAATTTAGCAGCTACCGTTCCTTGAAAAGGATCAATGAAACATGTCCGGAAGATAAATTCGTTTACTTTTCCGTCTTTGTTGGTAATCGCAGGGTTTGTTCCCGTTGGGGTTATTAACGGAATTTTGTTATCTTGCGCCACTTGGATTTGCGCAAGCGTATTTGTGCTTGTTGCCGCCCCGATAATCGCCGTCACTTTATCTTGGCTGACCAGTTTGATCGCACCGTTCGTCGCTTCTGCCGCATCCGATTTGTTATCAACTTTTACAAGCTCGAGCTTCTTTCCGTTAATGCCTTCTTTATTTATTTCCTCAAATGCAAGCTCAACCCCTTCAGCGATCGACCGGCCGTATGAAGCTACTCCTCCGGATAATTCCAGGTTGGCGCCGATTTTAATCGTATCGCCGCCTCCTCCTTTGCTGTCGGATGAACTAGTCGAATCCTTTTGCGCTCCGCATCCTGCCATGATGCCGGCAGTTACCATAAGCGATAAAAAAGCTCCAGCTAACTTTTTTTTCTTCATTACTTATCCCCCCATAATCATTTTTTGAAAAATTCGAGCAATTATTTTTATTTTCTTGCCGTTTCCCACATCCTTTCTATATGTTTTTGCAAATAACATAATAATAAAATTATTTTAAATTTAATACAATATTACAAAATTTTCTCCTTTTCGTCTAGGCGTTTTTTTCTTTGAATTAAAGGCATTCATCACATATGAATGATTTATTTAACAAATTGACATAATGAAAGCGTCAACATACAACGTTTTTTATATATAATTTTTCATTATTGTTACATAAAACAAAAAGGGGAAGAATGATACAGACAAGGACCTCCATTTTTAACGCGCGGGAACGCTTAAAGTCGGATTGGGCCCGCCGTTGTTATAAAATTCTGGAACCTCTCCTTGAATCACTTGCATCGCGATTGGAATATCCGTCGAAACGGTTGCCGCTTTTGTCGCGAATGGAATCACCACTTGAATATCTACGGAAACGTGAATGTCCACTTCAATTAATGCGTTATTAATTCCAAACGGCTTGATTTCTTTTGTTACATCTGATGTAACATTGCCGATGAGCTGGAACTGAACAGGGACACGCGGCCCAAGATTGCCAAGAAGCGCATTATCTGTAACTTGGCCAATCGGAATATAATAAATAATTCCGTTATTTTTCTCTTTTTCCGATTTATCATCAGGAAATTCAAGCTCTGCGATTTTGCCTTCCGTCGCCGCTTTTAAACTTTGCATGACATAATCGTCTGTCTTTGCCAAAATCCGGTTGACAACAGCTGTATTAAAATCTACCGAAGCAATTTTGCCGCTTTCGTCCTTCTGTACTGTAATTAAATCGCTCATTTCCGTATTTTCTTTTAAAAACTGCTGTTCAATCGCATTATTAATGACTAAATTGGCAATTCGTTTTGTTTCTTTTTCAGCAATTTCCATTAAAACCGGCTCAATCGCTTTGTTCACAATCCAAAGGCTTACCGCAGTCGCAAACATAAAGAAAACAAATGTCAGCAAAAACACGTATCGCAAGGGAAGCGGACCTTTTCTCAAACGCGCGGGAAATCTTGGCAAAATAAAATCCCTCCTTTACAAGCTATATGTATGCTTGAAAGAAGGGAGATAACGCAAATTATAAATTTTTTTCCCTCATCTTTAAGAGCGCCTCTTTCCCTTTCATGCCAACCGTAATCCCTAATTCTTCAGCGGCAGCCGTCACCGATTCCAAAGGCGCTTCTAATAATTGCTCGATGGTGCGGACGCCAACGGCCCTTCCGGCAACAATTCCGCGATCGCGCAATTTTTCATTCAACAGCGCGACATCTAACGCGCCGCACATAATGTAGCCTTTTTCGCTTGCCACAGCAAGCAAATTCGTTTTCGGCAACTGAACGGAAACGGCGATAAACGGATAATGATCAATCGTAATTGGAGTTACGCTAATCATCATAAAGTCACGCTCCTTCCCTTATTCAATGTATGAAATAAGGGGAGGAAGTGCGCCTATTTTCTGTCCGCTAATTTCCACGCTAAAACATCCCGCAAAAATTCCGGCATATAATATTCTTTTTTCGGAGCGCGCTGGATTTGCGGATAAAAATGCCCGATCGCAAACATATCAATTGTCGCCACATCGTATAGCTGGTCCGGATTTAACGGCTCGCCGTTAATGGTTATACGGCGAATATGCTCATAACCGTCTTTTCCCGTTTCCATTTCCAGTTCAACCCCGTCATACACCATTTGTCCCATCACTTTGCCGCGAAACCCAAATCCTTTAAATTCCAAGTATTTCATTCTTTCTGTATTTGCTTGTAAAATAATCTCCTTTAATTCCGCGCCGCGCAGCTGGACTTTGCAAGGATTGATCGGATGCGGGCAAATGCGGTGCAAATCTTTTCTCGTCACCGTCCCTTTGTAAAGCGGCTCTAACAGGACGCCCGCATTGACCATGCCAATTTCTGCTTCACACCATTCTCTAAGCGCCGAAGCAAGCAGTTTGGCGAGCGGAGATGGCGAAAACCATTGCAGCGGCAGATCTTCTTTCAGCTCTGCCACTTGCTCTGATTCTAATTTTTGCAAACTTTGTTTTTCTAATAACGCTAAAGTGCGCCGCATTTTCTCTGAATCTGGAAAGCCTTCCACATCCACAACGGTAGCCAGCGCTTCATATGTATGGTCGCTTTCTTCAATTTCTAACTTTACGATCCCAACAAATTTTCCATATTTTCCTGCCGCGCATAATAACGTGTCATGGACCCTTTTTCCTTCTGGGAATAAATGATGGGTATGCCCGCCAAGAATGATGTCAATTTCCGGTATCGTCTGTGCGATTTTCTCATCATCGTTAATCCCTAAATGAGATAATAAAATGACAAGATCAGCCTGTTTTTTTACCTCCGCGGCAATGTCTCCCAGTATCTCAAACGGTGTTGCCACTTTCCAACCCAATAGTTCGTAAGATTTAGTGAAATAAGCGGTGGCGCCAATCACGCCGACGCGGAACGTGTCGGAAACGGGAATAATGCAGTACGGATGCGCCCAAGAAGGACGCGTCCCATCTTTCTTAAATAAATTGGCGACAAGCACCGGAAAGCGCGCGTTTTCATACAGTGTGTCCAGTTCATTGTAATCAAGGGTTATTCCTTCATTATTTCCGATCGTTACCGCATCGTAATGGAGCTCATTCAGCAAATCCACATTCGCCTTTCCTCTTGTCGCTTCCGTTATCGGATGAAAGCGGTCAATAAAATCGCCAATATCAAATAACAGCATTGTCTCATTACGTTTTTCATGCTTTTGTCTTTGTTCCCATAAAAAATGGGAAATTTTCGGCCAATATTCAAAATGGCTGTGCACATCGTTCGTATGGTATACGTATATTGTCCGTTTCAACGAGCGCCCTCCTTTATTTATGAAAAGCTTTGATAAATAAGACGGATTCCTAACAGAACAAGCACGAGGCGCAAGGCGATCACAATCGTTTTGCTGCGGAGCCGTTTATTAATGAACGCACCCGTTTTCGCTCCAAACCAAACACCCGGAATTAAAGAAAGCGCAAACAGCCATTGGACATTTCCCATAAAAACGTGCGTCAGCGAGCTAACAAGAGAGGATAAAAAGATCATAAACATGGAAGTCGCAACAGCGACGTGCGGAGGAAAGAAAAATAAAATGATCATTGCCGGAACCATTAACGAACCGCCGCCGATGCCAAACATGCCGCCAAAAAAGCCAACGACAAAAGAAATGGCAATAGCGGCGAGCGGATGGTATCCATATGTCACCGTTTCCCCTTCATTTGTGATATAAGTACGCGTAATTTTAAACGGCTTTCTCTGTGAGCGCGCCGAAGCATTGCTGCTGAAAGATAAAAAAAACGATACAGCGATTAAAAACAGCCCGAAATATAGCGAAAAATGCTCCAAGCTTAACTTATTATTCATCCAAGCACCGATGATCGCTCCAGGGCCGCTCCCGATAAAAAATAAAAGCCCGCTTCGGTAATCCACCATTTTCTCCTTCATATACGATAATGTCGATGATAATCCATTAAAAATAATGACGACAAGCGAAGTACCAACCGCCACTTGCGGGGTGACGTGCGGCAACCAGTGTATAGCGCCTAAAAACAACAAAGATGGCACAATGATCACGCCGCCGCCCAACCCGACTAAACTTCCGACTGTCCCTGCCAAAAAGCCGACAATAACTAGCAATAATACGTCTCCCATCACTCTCACTCCAATGCTAAAATAAATCCAGCTGCCGTGGCGCTAAATCCGTATACTCAATGCCGAGCAGGCGGATGAATTGCTTCGCGTTATCCGCAGCATCCCCGCCGGAATTGTTGTTAAACAACACATAAATATCATTTGTCTTCGTTTTTAATGTTTCAATATGCGCCACCCATTCGCGCAATTCATCTTCGCGGTATCGGTATAAATATCTTACAGCCCGCCAATTTTCCCCGCTTGTCGCCTTATTCCATCCATATACGTTGCGTCCATGCAAGCGAACCAACGTTTTTTCCGCATTAGTCGGATGAAGCACGGTTGGAATGGAGCCTTCCCCTGCCTGCGGCTCATCGCAAATGCTATGAATCCATCCTTCTTCCGTCATAAACTGTAACGTTTTTGCATAAAAACGCGGGGAAAACCATGAACGATGGCGGAACTCAAGCGCCACCGGAACTTCTTTCATTTGCGCCTTGCACCAGCGCAAATATGTGACATGCTCGCGGCGGCAATCAAACCATGGCGGAAACTGAAACAGCACCATCGCCAGTTTTCCCGAACGGATAAACGGTTCGATGGAATCTAAAAAGGCGGCAAACATTTCCTCTTTGCTTGAATATGGAATCGGGCCGCGCTCATGCCCCGTCATTCCTTGGTATGCTTTCACGACAAAGCGAAACGAGTCAGGCGTTTCGCGAATCCACTTTTCGACATTCTGCCGCGGCTGAATCGCATAAAAATACGAATCTACTTCTACAGTGGGAAAATGAGCGGCATATTCTTGCAGCTTATCTTTCGCGGCAAGACCTGGAGGATATAAGCTGTCGTGATCACCCCAACCGGTTAACCCTATATAAATCATACGTATCACCTAGCTTCATCATATCACAATTGAAAAAAATTTGAGAACAACGGAATACGCGCAGCCAAAAAACGCGAGATAGGCAAATTGCATTAAACGGCTATTCTTTCCCCGCCAGATTACGTTGGAAAACGAATCGCAACACAAAGAACAAAAAGCATTTATGATCACGCAATAATGGCGTCATTTTCTGACTGAAACATTATTTTATTCCATCAACGAAGAAAAATGGACAGGAGATCATGTCACATTAAAAACAGCGAAAATGTATTCGTACGCCAAAGCCAAAAACGATCGAACAAGATATTTATTTTTTACATCACAAATGTTCCCGAGAAAAACGGAACGGCCTTTTCCCGGTGGAATCTGGAGAAAAGGCCGTAGCTTATAGACAAGGTTGTGTGAGAGACACTGGAGTTGTACCAGCAATGATTGTGGGTGCAGCGCCTCAAAATAGGCGCTACACCTTTGGTATGACAAAGGATTATCCAATGCTTCCTTCCATCTCGAATTTTATGAGCCGGTTCATTTCCACGGCGTATTCCATTGGAAGCTCTCTTGTAAACGGCTCGATAAAGCCCATGACAATCATTTCTGTCGCTTCTTGTTCCGAAATGCCTCGGCTCATGAGGTAGAACAATTGCTCTTCAGATACTTTTGACACTTTCGCTTCATGCTCAAGCGAAATGTTGTCATTTAAAATTTCGTTATATGGGATCGTATCGGATGTCGATTGGTTATCCATAATGAGCGTATCACATTCAATGTTCGAGCGCGATCCTGACGCTTTGCGGCCAAAGTGAACCATTCCGCGATAAGTCACTTTTCCGCCTTGTTTCGAAATGGATTTCGATACAATCGTGGATGATGTGTTTGGCGCAAGATGGATCATTTTTGCACCTGCGTCTTGATGCTGGCCTTTTCCGGCAATGGCAATCGATAATGTCAAGCCGCGCGCGCCTTCGCCTTTCAAAATAACAGCAGGATATTTCATCGTTAATTTAGAACCGATGTTGCCGTCGATCCACTCCATCGTCGCATTTTCTTCGCAAACTGCGCGCTTCGTTACAAGGTTAAACACATTGTTTGACCAGTTTTGAATGGTCGTGTAACGGCAGTACGCATCTTTTTTGACGATAATTTCAACAACGGCACTGTGAAGCGAAGCAGTTGTGTAGATTGGCGCGGTACACCCTTCTACGTAATGAACGTGCGCCCCTTCATCAACGATGATCAATGTGCGCTCAAACTGTCCCATGTTTTCTGAGTTAATGCGGAAGTATGCTTGCAGCGGCGTATCCACTTTGACGCCTTTCGGCACGTAAATGAACGAACCGCCCGACCATACCGCCGAGTTTAGCGCCGCAAATTTATTGTCCGTTGGCGGCACCACTTTGGCAAAATACTCGCGGAAAAGATCCTCGTTTTCTTTTAATGCAGAGTCTGTATCCTTAAAAATAACCCCAAGTTTTTCTAAATCTTCCTTCATATTATGGTAAACGACTTCTGATTCGTACTGTGCCGATACACCTGCTAAATATTTTTGTTCTGCTTCAGGAATTCCTAACTTGTCGAACGTTGCTTTAATTTCTGGCGGCACTTCGTCCCAAGAACGGCCTGATTTTTCCGTCGGTTTTACATAATACGTAATTTCATCAAAATCCAAACTTGATAAATCGCCGCCCCATTGCGGCATTGGCTTGCTGTAGAAAATATCCAACGCTTTTAAGCGGAATTCCAACATCCATTGCGGCTCATTTTTCATCCGGGAAATTTCTTCAACCACTTCCCGCGTCAACCCGCGTTTCGCGCGGAACACCGATACGTCTTTATCGACGAACCCATACTTATATTCGCCGATTTCTGGCGCTTTTTTCGCCATGTGGTTTCACCCTCCTTTTTCTTTTTACCGTTAATGATGCTGATGCAATCCTTTTTCCATTGCTTTCCATGCCAATGTTGCGCATTTAATGCGGGCCGGAAATTTGGAAACGCCTTGAAGTGCTTCAATATCGCCTAAGTCGATATCGTCATCATATTCCTTTCCTTGCATCATATCAGAGAAAATCGTCGCCAGCTTTAATGCTTCTTCCACTGTTTTTCCTTTAATCGCTTGCGTCATCATCGATGCGGATGACATCGAAATGGAACAGCCTTCTCCTTCAAATTTTACATCAGTGATTTTTCCGTCTTCCACTTTCATCGTTAAATGGATCCGATCGCCGCAAGTCGGATTGTTCATGTTAATGTCCACACTGTTTCCTTCTAACACGCCGCGATTTCTCGGATTTTTATAATGATCCATAATCACTTGACGATACAGCATATCTAAAGGGTTATTAGAAGACATGGCCAAAGTACTCCTTCGCTTTCTGTAATGCGTCGACAAATTGATCAATTTCCTCTTTTGTATTATAGAGATAAAAGCTCGCTCGCGCCGTAGCCGTTACGTTCAACCATTTCATTAACGGCTGTGCACAATGGTGGCCAGCACGGATGGCGATTCCTTCCGCATCAAGCACAGTGGCCACATCATGCGGATGAACGCCTTCTATGTTGAATGTCACTAATCCGCCGCGATGTTTCGGGCCGTAAATCGCGAGCCCTTTGATCGCGGATAATCGTTCTAAAGCGTATTGAGCGAGCTCCTGCTCATGTGCGGCAATATGATCCAATCCGATGTCTTCAAGGAAGTCGATCGCTGCCCCCAAACCAACTGCTCCTGCAATAATCGGAGTGCCTCCCTCGAATTTCCACGGAAGTTCTTTCCACGTCGACTCGTACAAGTCGACGAAATCGATCATTTCTCCGCCAAACTCTACCGGCTCCATCTTTTCTAATAACTCTCTTTTACCATATAATACGCCAATTCCTGTCGGACCGCACATTTTATGCCCAGAGAACGCCAAAAAATCGCAATCAAGATCTTGAACATCAATTTTCATATGCGGGGCGCTTTGCGCGGCGTCTACCACAATGACAGCGCCGCGTTGATGGGCAACGCGCGCAATTTCTTTAATCGGGTTAATCGTTCCTAACACGTTGGATACATGGGCAATAGCAACGATTTTCGTGTTTTCTGTCACGGTTGCTTCCACGTCTTTCATATCGATCGTTCCATCCGCTTGCAGCGGAATGTATTTTAATGTCGCCCCCGTCTGTTTGGCCGCTTGCTGCCATGGAATCAAATTGCTATGGTGTTCCATGTACGTAATGACGATTTCATCGCCTTCTTGCAAGTTGGCGCGGCCGTAGCTCGTTGCAACCATGTTTAACGCTGCTGTCGTTCCTCTTGTAAAAATAATTTCTTGCGTGGACTTCGCATTAATAAACCGCCGTACTTTTTCACGCGCTCCTTCGTATGCGTCCGTCGCTTTTGTTCCGAGCGTATGCACGCCGCGATGGACGTTTGAGTTATACTCGCGATAATAACGGTCAAGCGTTTCAATGACAGAAAGAGGCTTTTGCGACGTTGCGGCATTGTCCAAATATACGAGCGGCTTCCCATTTACTTTTTGATCTAAAATTGGAAACAACCGACGAATCTCTTTCGTATTCATGATTGCACTTTCCTTTCAATCACTTCGATAAGTTGCTTTTTCACGCTTTCAATAGGAATCGCCTCGACCACAGGCGCTAAGAAACCATGAATGATAAGCCGTTCTGCTTCGCGTTTTGGAATGCCGCGGCTCATAAGATAATACAGCTGCGTTGGATCAACGCGGCCGACAGACGCAGCATGTCCCGCCATTACATCATCTTCATCGATTAATAAAATAGGGTTGGCATCTCCGCGCGCTTTTTCACTTAGCATCAATACGCGCGATTCTTGCTGCGCGTTCGATTTCGAAGCGCCATGCTCAATTTTGCCGATGCCGTTAAAAATCGAAGTTGCACTGTCTCTGACAACACCGTGTTTTAAAATGTAGCCTTCCGTATGTTTTCCATAATGGACAACGCTTGTTGTAAAGTTTTGCACTTGCTCTCCGCGGCCGACGACGACCGTTTTCGTATCGCCGAAAGAACCGTCGCCAATTAAGCGAGTGATGTTTTCCGAAATGGTATCCCCGTCGTTCATTAAACCAAGCGCCCACTCAATGCGGCCATCACGTCCAGCGATCCCGCGGCGGTTCACGTACGTAGTGACGCCTTTCGCCAAGTTATCGACCGCGGCAAAAAACACGCGGGCATTTGTATTGGCAAACACTTCAGCAACAATATTGACAACCGCTTTGCTTGTTTCTTTTGCGGAAATATAGTTTTCGACATAAACAACCCGGCTGTTGTCTTCCGCAACAACGATGACATGATTAAATAATGCCGTATCATCGTTTTCTTGAATATAAACCGCTTGAAGCGGGACGTCCACTTCAACGCCTTTCGGCACGTAAACAAACACGCCGCCGTTGAAAAGCGCGGCATGCAGCGCCGTTAAACGGTGCTCATCAATTTTCACGCCATCTTTCAGCAAATATTTTTGCAGCAAATCTCCATGTTCACGCGCTGCCGTGAAAATATCGGTGAAAATGACACCTTTCGCTTTTAAATCTTCCGACAGCGCCAAAAACGCTGGTGTATGGTCGCGTTGGACGTATAAGTTTTTCGTCCCTTCTCCTGCCTCAATCAGCGCCTTTACCGTCTCAGGCAATTCATCTAATGAAGCAAACGGCGCTCTCTCGACAATATGGTTAGCAAATTGGGTGAAATTCCAATTGTCAATTTTTGTTTTATCCGGCTTTGGCAGCGGCAACTCTTCTGCTTTGGCAAGAGCTTGTAAGCGAAGCTGTAAAAGCCAGTCCGGTTCGCCGCGCCCGCCGGAAAATGAGCGCACATATTGTTGGTCGAATGGTATTTTTGTTTCTGTCGTCATAATACTCCTCCTAACGCTTACGCTTCTTGCTCAACCGTTTCGTCTTCAATGCCAAGTTCTTTTTTTATCCAATCGTATCCTTCTGCTTCAAGACGTTGCGCCAGTTCCGGGCCACCGGATTTTACGATGCGCCCTTGCATCATGACATGCACATAATCTGGTGTGATGTAGTTTAACAGCCGCTGATAGTGCGTAATGATCAAACAGCCGAATTCGCTGCTGCGCATTTCATTAATTCCTTTTGAAACGATTTTCAGCGCATCGATATCCAGACCAGAGTCGATCTCGTCCAAAATGGCGATTTTCGGTTCAAGCATCATTAATTGAAGGATTTCATTGCGTTTTTTCTCCCCGCCGGAGAATCCTTCATTTAAATAACGATGCGCCATATCCGGATTCATTTCAAGAAATTCCATTTTTTCATCCAGTTTGCGGATAAATTTCATTAACGAAATTTCGTTACCTTCGCCAAGGCGGGCATTAATAGCAGCACGAAGGAAATCCGCATTCGTTACCCCGCTTATTTCACTTGGATATTGCATCGCCAAAAATAAACCGGCGCGTGCGCGCTCATCCACTTCCATCTCCAGTACATTTTGTCCATCTAACGTAATGCTGCCTTGTGTCACTTCATATTTCGGATGCCCCATAATCGCCGATGATAGCGTTGATTTCCCCGTTCCGTTCGGTCCCATGATGGCGTGAATTTCTCCGCCTTTTACTTCCAAATTCACGCCTTTTAAAATTTCTTTTCCTTCAACGGATACGTGAAGATCTTTAATTGTCAACACTGCCATGCAGAATACCTCCAATTTTGCTAAAAATTATGTGACTCATTGTATCATTAACCTTTATCTATTCTCATTTTATTCTCATTACAATCTTATAACAAATGAAAAGTATTAGCAACCTTTTGTACAAAATATCACTGTATACATAGTGAAAAAACTTTTTATCAAGCATGTCAATGAAAATGACGAAAAAAGACCCCGATAATGAGGCCTTCATTTCATGTTCCGGCATTCGTTCATGAAGACATTTTTTGGCCGACGCCACCGTCTCGCTCACCGCCAGCATGCAGCAGCCGTTCCTCCGCAAATTTCCTATCTTTGAAGTTCCTTCGTCCCAATGATCATCCCCGAACAAGGAAGATTCCAGACGCCATGCAGCTGCTTTTCTTTTTTGATAATGCTCTTTTTTCAAAGCCCGCTCCGGTGAATGAAAAATGGTCAGCGACACTCGGCAGTTCTTGCATTAATGTGCCTTTCTTTAACGGCGACGTGCTGCTTCAGCAGGCGCATGCTGCTGATGGTTCCCCCTCAACACTTCTATCGGTGTTAGTATACGTGAATGATAAAAGAATTAAACAGAATCGTTTTTTAATAAAGGGAGGCAAACAGGTTTCAAAGTTTCCTCATGGAAGTTGCCATCACCGTTTTGCTATTAGGGACTAGCGGGATTGCCAAGAAAGGCTAGCGAATGATTATCGGGGATCGGCGTGATTATTTCCTGCAATGCTCTTGGCGATTTGCACATTAACGTTATCGAAAAGCTATCAAAAATAACGGGAGCAAATCGCTCCCGTTATTCTTATTGGGCCGCTGGAATGACGGCACCTTTATATTCTTTTTTAATAAAGTCTTGAATTTCTTTTGACTGCAATACTTCGACAAGTGTTTTAATTTCTTTGCGGTTTTCGTCGCCTTTCCGGACAGCGATAATGTTGACATACGGATTATCTTTTGGCGACTCGACAGCGATCGGGTCTTTTGCAGGGTCCAAACCGGCGTCTAACGCATAGTTCGCGTTAATCAAGACCGCATCGCCTTCACCGTTTTTATAAATTTGCGGCAGCATTCCCGCATCAACATCTGCTTCAAATTTTAAATGTTTCGGATTCTCGACAATGTCTTTCACCGTTGCTTTTGTTTTGTCCACGCCATCTTTTAACTTAATCAATCCTTTTTCTTGCAGCATGGATAAAATGCGGCCATGGTCTGCAACCGAGTTGCTCATGATGATCGTTGCGCCGTCTGGAAGTTCATCTAAGCTTTTATATTTTTTTGAATAAATGCCGATTGGCTCAATATGAATGCCGCCAGCGTTGACAAAGTCATATCCATGCTCTTTTTTCTGTGATTCTAAATATGGAATGTGTTGGAAATAGTTCGCGTCGATTTCTTTATCCGCCAGCGCTTTGTTTGGTAAAATATAATCTTGGAACTTCACGATTTCTAAGTCAATCCCTTTTTCTTTTAAAATCGGTTTTGCTTTTTCCAAAATTTCCGCATGCGGAACATTCGAAGCTCCGACTACTAATTTCGTCAATTTTCCTTTTTCTTGGCCATCAGACGCGTTGTTGTTTCCTCCGCACGCTGCCAATGCCAGCACAAGGACAACAGCAAATAATGCACTAAGCCATTTTTTCATCTCGATTTCCCCCTTTTTATCGTTTATCTATTTTGGAAGTGACAAAGTCACCGATAAACTGAATGACAAAAACAATGATTAGCACGAGCACGGTGGCGACAAACGTCACATCGTTATGGCTGCGCTGGAATCCTTCCAAATATGCTAAGTTGCCAAGGCCTCCAGCGCCGACAACCCCCGCCATCGCCGTATATCCGACTAAAGCAATTGCTGTTACGGTGATTCCAGACACAAGTGCAGGCAAGGACTCTGGCAGCAACACTTTCCAAATAATTGTTGCCGTTGAAGCTCCCATCGCTTTCGCCGCTTCAATAACGCCTTTATCAATTTCGCGGAGTGCAATTTCGACCATTCGCGCGTAAAATGGCGCCGCTCCGATAATGAGCGCCGGCAGCGCGGCATTGGCACCAAGCATTGTTCCAACCAGCCATTTCGTCAGCGGAATTAATAAAATAATCAATATAATAAATGGAATAGAACGAAAAATATTGACAGCAGCAGCAATGATCATATTCGCTAAGCGATTCTCCCATAAATTGCCTTTCGACGTTAAAAATAACAGCAGTCCAAGAATCGTTCCTAATATAAATGTCACCGCAACTGCAATTCCTGTCATATAAAGCGTCTCAACAGTAGCTGCCCACATCATATCCCACTCTACGTTCGGTAAGAGGTTAGCGAGCATCTGTAATCACCTCCACCGCTACTTGCTGACTTCGAATATAATCAATCGCGCGGGCAATTTCTTCTTTCTCCCCATCCATATGGACAAATAGGACACCATAAGATCCCTGATGTGTCTGCGAAATTTTTCCTTGCAGAATATTCGCATCAATTTGAAACTGGCGAACGACATTGGCAATGAGCGGCTGTTCGGCAGCTTCACCGACAAACGTCAACTGGACAACCGTTCCATTTGGATATCTATCAAGCAGATGAGTAATCGTTTCCTTTGTTTCCTCCGGCTCGACCACTTGCTGGACAAACCGTTTCGTAATCGCCTGTTTTGGCTGGCGGAATACTTGCAGCACTTCGCCTTGCTCGACAATTTTTCCGTTCTCCATCACCGCGACGCGATCGCAAATTTTGCGAATCACATGCATTTCGTGGGTAATTAATACGATGGTCAATCCTAAACGTTTATTAATATCGACCAAAAGCTCCAAAATGGAATCGGTTGTTTGCGGGTCAAGCGCAGATGTTGCTTCATCGCACAATAACACTTTTGGATTGTTCGCTAACGCGCGCGCAATGCCAACGCGTTGCTTCTGCCCGCCACTGAGCTGTGATGGATAGGCATCTTCTCTTCCTTGCAATCCAACAAGCTGAATGAGTTCGTCAACGCGTTGTTTTCGCTGCGTTTTTGGCACACCGGCAATTTCTAAAGGAAACGCAATGTTTTCACGGACGGTTCTCGACCATAATAAATTAAAATGTTGGAAAATCATTCCTATTTCTTGGCGAGCCTTCCGCAGCTCTTTCCCTTTAATATTAGCAATATCTCGTCCGGCGACAACGACTTTTCCTTTTGTTGGTTTTTCCAACCCGTTAAGGAGGCGGATTAACGAACTTTTTCCCGCTCCGCTATACCCGATGATGCCGAAAATTTCGCCTTCCTTTATCTGTAAACTGACATTATCCACCGCTGTCACAGATCCGTTGGAAGCTTCATAGATTTTTGTTACGTTTTCTAATATAATCATCCACCGTTTCACCTTCCCCTAATGCCAAAAACACTCGCAATAAAAAGAAAACCCTTCTGCTCAAGAGAACAGAAAGGCAATGGTCACCGTTCTGTCTCTTATCTCTCAAAGCAGACGCTTTGTGTGAATTGGCACCATTTCAGCGGATCCGCTGACGGTTGCCGGGTTTCATTGGGCACATCCCTCCACCTCTCTTGATAAGAGCACAACATTCACTTTATTCAGTTAAAATGTCCCATTAGTTACGAATGTGATTTTATCTTATATGCCGAATAATGTCAATAAAAATATTATAGTAAAAATATTGGAAAATAGCATTATGGCCTTCTGGAAGAATGGGTGAAACCGTCAGATGCCATCCATCAATTCATTCACATTTTCCATGCCGACAAATGGACAAATTAAACCTCCATCCACTCCGGATGGTTGAGTTCTTCTCCGTGCAACTGGTTGATGTGCGGTGTCTGCCCAACTTTTACGTGCGGGAATCCTTTTCTTGTTTTTAAATCCATTCACTAAGCTGGAACCAGCACCGTACTCAATAACCACTTCCAGGCTTTATCGGTGCAGTTTCTCCATCTCTCGCGAAAAATTCATCTCGTTTTTTTCTGAATCGTACTACTATTTTTATGATCTGTCAATGATTTTTTATTCATTGATGTACTATTTTTAGCAGACATGGCGATACGGCTTTGACAAATGAAGCAGCGACTCGAGCAGCAACATATGGCGGAAACTTCCAGAAATATTCACTTCGTGAAGCCGGATTTGTTGTTGCAATTTGAGCCTTCCATTTAACAGCGCTTCGAGCGCCTCTTTCGATCCACGGACCGTCAATACCTGCCGTTCGTCTGCCGCTTCCTTCTGCTCGATGCTGTGTTTAGAAACCGCCACAACTGCTGTTTCTGTTTCGCATTCAAATTGAATGTATAATTCTTCATCTGGCAAAATCGGTGATAAATGATTCAACTTTTGCATTCGTTCTGTAAGCTGTTTTATCAATTCATGCATAACTTATATCCTCCTCCCCCTTGTCCCGTTACCCATTTATTTCACTAGAAAAGGGGGAGAATCCTTTACAAAAATCTCGACAAATCCTCCGGAAAACAGGCATCATTCTCATCATTTCCCAAGAAATGATGTCAAATGGCGTCAAATAATCGTTTATTATATACCTTATCGCACTGCAAGCTTGAAGAGAGAAAAGCATTTGCCTATTGAAAAAAGATTTTTACCTGTTTTCCGCCCAAATTTTCTTGATTGTTTCATATAAATACGTTACAGAATGAAATGCGTACAATTTTTGGACGATATTGCCGCCATCAAATAAAAGCAGGCATGGGACACTTTCAATTTTCCATGTAACCGCACGTTCAGGCATATAATTAATATCGGTTTTGTAAAACGGAATGCCCGGAAACAGCTCTTTGACCACTTCCAGCATCCGCTCGGCAAGCTGGCAAGTGCCGCACAGCGGCGTATACACGAAAAGGCAAACAGTTTCTTCCTTATCAAGGATGTCGTCTATTTCAGCCAACTGTAGTTTTTTCATCGCTGCTTTCACCTTTTTAACAAATAATCATAATGGACATTAAAATTTGCCCGCAATAATACTTGGGCGATATGCCAATTTGGCGCCGCAGCGACTTCCCGGTACGTTCGGTCAATATATATATGTTCTGCTTCAGGAAATTCGCGGCGAAACTGTTTCCGCAATTTTTCCCCCGCTTCATCGGCATCCACTAATATATAAACATCTTTATAATAAAGTTCTTCAATCAGTTCTTCCAATTTCGCATCACTAATCGTTCCGTTTGTGCAAATCACTTCAACCGGTTCATTAATAATCTTTTCAATTTTTTGTTTGTCGGAACGCCCTTCCACAATAATCACTTTTTCAATTTCTATCATGATGGGACCACCTTAAGAAAAATCGATCAAGTCCTTGCGGAACAAGAAAACGGCAAAAAGCGGTTTCGTTTTCCGGCAATGCAAATTCATTACATCGAGAATGGAACTTTGCCCAGAAAATGCACTTGCTCATTTATGCGGGAAAACAAGCGGCCGTTTCCTTTCGCAAGCCTGCTCTTTTTTCTCCAAACAATAACATGAAGAAAAGCAACGGCACAGCACCGTTGCTTTAACACCAACCAGCCTCACCGTCGCAATCGGCATGCTTTTGATCTGGTTCAACGGTGACGGTCATTCCTTAATAAAATGATTCATATTCGGTTTTGCCACAAACGTCGATTGCAAAAGGAAATGGCCGACTCGTTCATTTTCACCAATGCAAAGTTTTATTAACTCCATTGCTTTTGCGGACAGCAATGGGCATCCTTTTTATTCGTTATGTATATAGGATGCCCATTGCTCGCGTAATCAGCAATAGTGATTTATGGAAATAATCATCCTTCTTTTACCATTGCTTCATATTGCTCTGCTGTTAATAAATTATCGATCTCGCTGATATCGGAAGGCTCAACAACAATCATCCACGCTTTTTCATATGGAGATTCATTTACATATTCTGGATTATCATTTAATGCTTCATTCACTTCTACTACTTTGCCGCTAATCGGCGCATAAAGTTCGGAAACCGTTTTTACAGACTCCACGCTGCCGAACGGTTCATTTGCCGTAATTTCTGTACCTACTTCCGGCAGCTCAACAAAAACGATGTCGCCTAATTCAGATTGCGCAAAATCAGTAATGCCGATGCGCACTTTATCCCCTTCGACGCGCACCCACTCATGTTCTTCCGAATAACGTAATTCCTTTGGCGTATTCATGATCGCATCCCTCCATTAACAGATTATATTTTTTTTAATATTGTATTCTTTATAATAATAACCGATTTTATCAAAAAACTCACCGAATTCGTTATTTTTGTCCAAAAAATTTTTCATATTGTTCTTCATTAAACCCAACGATAACATGATTTCCATCTGTCAAAATCGGACGCTTGACCAACATGCCATCGGAAGCGAGCAATTCCAGAAGTTCTTCTTCCGAAGCGGTATTCACTTTATCTTTTAACCCTAACTGACGATATTTCATGCCACTTGTGTTAAAGAATTTTTTCAGCGGCAGTCCGCTTTTGCGGTAAAGTTCCGTCAATTCCTCTTTTGCCGGCGGGTTGTCGACAATATGTATCTCCCGGACAGCGATGTGATGTTCATCGAGCCATTTTTTTGCTTTCCGGCATGTGCCGCATTTTGGATACCAATAAAAAGTGAATGACATATTTCACCATCCTTTACAAGTAAAGTACCAGAACAAGTCTGGTACTTTACATTATTACACAATATAACGTTCCGCTTCAATGAGCGCCGCTGCTGCTTCCCGTTTTTTCGCGATGATATTGATTGGGGTATAGCGCGTTAATTTACGCAAAGCAGTCAGCATCATGCGCAATGTGTCGCCCTGCTCAACCGCCACAATCGTCTCTTTTGCATGTGCTTCGATTTCGTTGAACGCTTCTTGGCAGAAAATTTGCGTATAAAGAAGTTTTTGTTTGTTTTTTTCTACCCCGGATCTGTTGATTGCCTTTTCGGTGCGAAGCACGGCAGATTCCATCGCGTAAATATTCGCCACAATGTCGGCAATGTTTACTAAAATTTCCTGTTCATTTTCCAGTTTCGGGCCGAATCTTTGCGCTGCTAATCCCGCCGCCATTAAGGCGATTTTTTTTGCATTGCGTACTAAATATTTTTCTTGCTCCAGAACGCCGTCACCAACTTCTTCTGGCGCGAGCATGATTAATTCTTCCTGAAGCTGTTGTGCTTTTTGCAAAAGCGGAAGCTCGCCTTTCATCGCTTTTTTCAAATACATTCCCGGAACTAACAGGCGGTTGATTTCGTTTGTTCCTTCAAAAATCCGGTTAATCCGGGAATCGCGGTAAGCCCGCTCAATTTCATATTCTTGCATAAATCCGTAACCGCCGTGAATTTGCACGCCTTCATCGACAATATAGTCCAACGTTTCCGTCGCGAAAAATTTGTTCAGCGAGCATTCAATGGCATATTCTGCGATCGATTTCGCGATTTCTTTTCCATCTTTTGCTTTTTCCTCATCAAGAAGGCCCATCCGTTCGTCAAACAAGCCGACAGTGCGGTAGACAGAGCTTTCTGTGGCATATAAGCGGGAAGCCATCGTCGCGAATTTTTCTTGTGTTAATGAAAACTTTGAAATCGGCTGTTTAAATTGCTGGCGCTGATTCGCGTATTGCAGCGTAATTTCCAGCGCGCGTTTCGCGCCGCCAACAGCGCCGACTCCCAGTTTATAGCGGCCGATGTTTAAGATGTTGAACGCAATCACATGGCCTTTTCCAACTTCCCCAAGCAAGTTTTCTTTCGGAACAGGCACGTCTTGAAAAATTAATGTACGGGTCGAAGAACTTTTAATCCCCATTTTCTTTTCTTCCGGCCCGGTAGAGACCCCCGGAAAGCCTCGTTCGACAATGAATGCGGAGAAATGCTCGCCGTCTACTTTCGCGTATACGATAAACACATCGGCAAATCCGGCGTTTGTTATCCATTGTTTTTCGCCGTTTAAAATGTAATGGGTTCCCTCCGCGTTTAATCTCGCCGTCGTTTTTGCGCCTAGCGCATCTGAACCGGAGCCAGGCTCTGTTAATGCATATGCGGCAATTTTTTCACCAGTCGCTAACGATGGCAAATATTTTCGTTTTTGTTCTTCTGTTCCGAACAAGACGATTGGAAGCGAGCCAATGCCGACGTGCGCGCCATGAGAAATCGAGAAGCCCCCAGCGCGCGACATTTTCTCCCCGATCAGTGCAGAGCTGATTTTATCAAGCCCTAAGCCGCCGTATTCTTCCGGAATATCCGCACTAAGCAATCCAAGCTCTCCTGCTTTTCTTAGCAGCTGAACCGAACGGTCAAATTCATGGTTTTCCAAATGTTCTAATTGCGGAAGCACTTCGTTAACGACATAATCTTCTGTTGTTTTCGCAATCATTTTATGCTCATCTGTAAAATCCTCCGGTGTAAACACACGTTCGCAAGGAATGTCTTCAATCAGAAAGCTTCCGCCTTTTATCGCATTTTCTAATGCTTTCGCCATTGGTAACTCCTCCCCGTGATTTTTGTTATATATCCGGGCGGAAATGATACCGCCCGCTTTTTTATAAATTTAAATTAATTCAAATACCCCTGCTGCGCCCATGCCGCCGCCGATGCACATCGTGACAATCCCAAACTGCACGTTGCGGCGGCGCATTTCATAGAGCAATGACAACGTCAATTTTGCGCCAGTACAGCCAAGTGGGTGGCCAAGTGCGATTGCTCCTCCGTTGACATTGACTTTTTCCTCATCAAGCCCAAGCTCGCGAATCACTTGAATCGCCTGGGACGCAAAAGCTTCATTTAGTTCAATCAATCCGATATCAGAAAGTTCTAAGCCGGCAAGTTTTAACGCTTTCGGGATTGCGGCGACCGGGCCGATTCCCATTACTTCCGGCGGCACGCCGGCGACGGCGAATGAACGGAATTTCCCAAGCAATTTTAGCCCTAGCGATTCTGCTTTTTCCCGGTCCATCACCATGACAGCGGCAGCGCCATCGCTCATTTGCGAAGCGTTCCCAGCGGTTACCGTTCCATTTACGGAAAATGCCGGATGGAGTTTTGCTAACGTTTCCATATTTGTATCCGGGCGCACCCCTTCATCCTCTTCGAAAAGTATCGTTTTCTCGACAAGCTTGTTATTTTCTACTTTGCGAACGGTCACTTCAACCGGGACAATTTCGTCCTTGAATTTGCCTTCGCGGATCGCTTTTGCAGCGCGCTGATGGCTTCTCACAGCAAACGCGTCTTGGTCTTCCCGGCTAACCCCATACTTCATCGCCACTTGCTCTGCCGTATGTCCCATGGACATATAATACTGTGGAGCTTCTTCTGCCAGTTTCGCGTTTGGACGTATTACATGCCCCATCATCGGGACAAGGCTCATCGATTCCACACCGCCGGCAATGATCGTATCCGAATGGCCAAGCATGATGCGCTCCGCTGCGTAAGCAATCGCTTGCAAGCCCGACGAGCAATAACGATTGATCGTTATCGCCGGAACCGTGTATGGAAGTCCTGCAAGCGCTCCTATGTTTCTCGCGATATTTAACCCTTGCTCCGCTTCCGGCATCGCGCAGCCAATAATAAGATCATCGATATTTCCTTCGTAATTCCCGGCTCGTTTCAACGTTTCCCTCACAACAAGCGCGCCTAAATCATCCGGCCGCACATGGGCGAGCGTGCCTTTTTTCGCCTTTCCGACCGGCGTGCGCGCTCCCGCAACAATCACCGCTTCTCTCACAACCGTCCCCCCTGTTTTTTTCATATTCGTTCTTCGCGTCTCCCATTAGTTGCGCAGCGGTTTCCCTTTAACAAGCATATGCTGCATTCTCGCCTGTGATTTCGGTTCGCCGACCAGGCTTAAAAACGCTTCCCTTTCTAAATCAAGCAAATATTGTTCATCAACTTCCGTGCCGTACGGGACTTTTCCGCCAGCAATGACGTACGCAAGTTTTTTCGCGATTTTCAAATCGTGTTCACTAATGTATCCAGAGTGATACATCGACTGCGCGCCGAGCAGCATCGCCGCATAACCTGTTTCGCCGACAACAGGCACCTTTTTGCGAACAGGCGGACGATAACCTTGATCATAAAGAGAAATGACCGCCTGCTTCGCATCATGAATTAAATGATCGCTATTCATCGTAATGCCATCACGCTGATTTAAAAAATTTAGTTCACGCGCTTCTGCCGCAGATCCGGATACTTTTGCCAGCGCGATCGTTTCAAACACTTTATTCGCTACTTGCTGCAAATCGAAATGAACTCCGCTTGGCAGACTATTTAAATATTTGATATAAAGCTCTTTATTTCCGCCGCCGCCAGGAATGAGGCCGACGCCGACTTCGACAAGCCCCATATACGTTTCCGCCGCGGCTTGAATGCGGGATGATGGCAGGCAAACTTCCACACCGCCTCCGAGCGTCATCGCAAACGGCGCGGCAACGACTGGTTTCGTGCTATACTTAATATTCATCATTGCTTGTTGGAATTGGCGAACAGCAAGCTCAATTTCAAAATAGTTGTCATCTTGTGCTTCCATTAAAATCATCGCAAGGTTTGCACCGACACAGAAGTTTTTTCCCTGATTGCCGATGACAAGCCCTTTATAGTTCCTCTCCACTTCCTCAAGGGCATAGTTAATCATTTGCACAATATCCGTACCGATCGCGTTATTTGGCGAGTGGAACTCTAACAATGCAACATCATCGCCAAGATCGATTAAACTTGCGCCGCTGTTTTTCTTAATGACATCTCTTTGTTCCTTCAAGCGCTTTATGTGAATGACTTTCGGGTTTTCATGAATTGGCTTGTATTCTCCGCGATCATAATAAAATACTTGCCCTTTTTCCGATTTGTAGAAAAACGGGAAGCCAGCCGCAAGCATATCCGTTACCCACGAAGGAATGTCCAATCCTTCTGCTTGCATTTTCCGGACAGATTGCTCAACACCAAGCGCATCCCACATTTCAAACGGACCAAGCTCCCAGCCAAATCCCCATTTCATCGCGCGGTCGATAGCGACAATGTCATCAGCGATTTCGCCAAGCAATTTCGCAGAATAGAGGAGAACTGGAGCAATGATTTTCCAAAGGAACGTTCCAGCGCGGTCATCCGCATATACAAGCGCTTTCAATTTATCATTCAGCTTTTTCGCCTGCTTGCTCGCTTCCACCGCTGGAGTCGTCAGCTTTTTGCGCGGCTCATATTCCAGCGTCTCATAATTAAGCTCCAAAATATCTTTTCCTTGTTTCCAAAAGAAGCCTTGCCCTGATTTGCTGCCGATCCACCCTTTTTCCAGCATCGCTTTCATAAAATCCGGAACGCGAAACGCCTCTTTTTCTTCCCCTTCTACTTTTTCAAATACGTTATTGGCAACATGAATAAATGTGTCCAAGCCGACGACATCAAGCGTGCGGAATGTTGCGCTTTTCGGGCGGCCAATCAGCGGCCCTGTAAGCGAATCGACTTCTCCGACGCTGTATCCGCCCTTCATCATTTCTCTAACAGTTACTAACAAGCCATACGTGCCGATTCGGTTTGCAATGAAATTTGGCGTATCTTTCGCCATGACAACCCCTTTGCCAAGCACTTCTTCGCCAAATGTTTTCATATATGAAACAACTTCTGGATCTGTATCTTTCGTCGGAATGATTTCAAGCAGCTTTAGATAGCGCGGCGGATTGAAGAAATGCGTTCCTAAAAAATGTTTTTTAAAGTCTTCGGAACGGCCTTCTGCCATCGTTTCGATCGAAATTCCCGAAGTGTTCGAGCTGACGATCGTTCCCGGTTTTCTTACTTCATCCACCATTGCAAATACGCTTTTCTTAATTTCTAAATTTTCCACGACTGCTTCAATAATCCAATCCACTTCAGCAAGACGGTGAAAGTCATCCGCAAAATTTCCTGTTTCAATAAGAGCAAGATTGGATTTGGACATAAACGGCGCCGGCTTTTGTTTCAACAACTTTTGCAATGCTTGATTAGCAAGACGGTTGCGTACTTCTTTATGTTCAAGTGTTAGCCCTTTTGCTTCCTCTTCCTTTGTCAACTCGCGCGGAACAATATCGAGAAGCAATGTCGGTATCCCCACATTCGCTAAATGTGCCGCAATTCCTAAACCCATCACACCAGATCCAAGCACGGCCGCCTTTTGAATGCGCTTCACCATTCCTTTTCCCCCTCACATATTGAATGAACAATCATTCATTTTATACCTAAAAAAATATGCCGTGAAAATTGCTTCTGTTATTAAATATAAAATATATTATTAATTTTCGCAATATATAAACTTAACAAATTTTGTATTCATAAGAAATTATTTTTTGGTGACGATAATAAAAGGGGGTGAGACGGATGGCAAAACTGAAAAAGAATCCTTCGGAAAGAGCAGTCAGCGCAGCAAGCGTTAAGGGTAACGCCGGCCCGACAGTGGAAAGGGATGGCGGCGGAAAAAAGACGAGCCAAAACCAGCAATATAAGCGGCATAATATGCAGAGTGAGTGAATAACTTTTTCATACACAGTGTCCGAATGCTCTGCACAAACGTACTTGCAAGCTTGTTTGGCCCAAAAGAACCCGTCGCGAAACAAGATAGTTTCCCGCAAATAAGAAAGAATATAAAAAAGGATGTTCCATTAATGGAGACATCCTTTTGCTCTTATTTACGCAACACGCCTTTTAAAACGAACGCAACGTTTGCTGGTCGTTCTGCGAGACGGCGCATAAAGTATCCATACCAGTCCGTGCCATACGGAACGTAAACGCGCATCGTATATCCTTCGCGCGCAAGCTGTTCCTGGCGCTCTGGGCGAATTCCGTATAACATTTGGAACTCGAACTGGCTGTTCGGAATATTATATTCTTTCACAAGCCTCTTTGTGTACTCGATGATCGCATCGTCATGGGTGGCGACTGCTGTATAGTTTCCGTTTAATAAATGCATTTTGATGATTTTTTTAAAGTTTTCATCCACATCTTTTTTGTCTGGAAACGCCACTTCCGGTGGTTCTTTATACGCCCCTTTGACAAGCCGCAAATTTGGATGGTAATTTTTTAAATCTTCTATATCGGATACCGTGCGATACAAATACGCTTGCAGCACTGTTCCGACGTTATCGTATTCCGTTTTCAACCGTTTAAAAATATCGAGCGTTTTTTGGCAGCGAGAATAATCTTCCATATCGATGGTCACAAACACATCGTGCAGTTTTGCTGTATCTAAAATGCGCCTCATGTTGCGCATGACAAGTTCTTCAGAAATGTCAAGCCCCATTGACGTCATTTTCAGCGAAAGCTGTGCATCAAGCTTTTCTCTGTGAATCGCTTCAATTGCCTCAATGCAGTGATCGGCCATATCGTTTGCTTCTTGCTCGTTATCGACAAACTCTCCCAAGTAATCGACCGTCACAGCCAGCCCTTTTTTGTTCAATTGTTTGATCACTTCCACAGCTTGTTCAATCGTCTCTCCAGCGACAAACCGCGAGGCACCAAAACGAAGCCCATATTTTTTCGCCAGCCTCGTTAATGGTTTATTTTTGGACAAGAATAAAAAAAAGTTGCGCATTACTTGTTCCATCATTGTGCCTCCTTTATGAAAACGCATTCATTTCTTATTATTGTATCATGTTTCCTTGGCGTTGAATACGTTTGTTTTTTCGATACAGTTTATTTTCTATATATGCATAATTTTCCACGAAACGGATAATTTAATAGCGAACACTTTTAAGAAAGGAGCAGCGTTTATGCAACAACAAATGAACACGCAACAACCATCGGCTATGCCGCAGCCGCCGCAAATCATTTCAACAAAAGACGCACTTTATTTCACTGATATGCTGTCGTGGAATTTGCTCGCGATGAAAAAAGCCCACTTTTTTGCATCGCAATGCCAAGACAAAGAAGTCAGCGCCGCGATCGAAAAGGCCGGGCAAATGCATCAGCGCCATTACCAACAAATTTTAAGCCATCTGCAAAATACAGGCCGGCCTAAAACGCCAATGCAATAGCAAAAAGGAGGGAATATGATATGAACCAAAACCAAGTTCAAAATCCGGAAACACAAGTGCCCAAAACGCCGCAAATGAACGATCGCGACTTTCTTAACGATATGTTGGCGACAGAAAAATATATGACCTCATCGTACAGTGTCTTTTTGCACGAAGCAAGCCACCAACAATTATATCAAGATATGCTTAACATTTTTACAGAAACGCAAAACTGCCAGCGTGAACTGTACAATTTAATGTTTCAAAAAGGCTGGTACAAACTTGAAACAGCTGATCCGCAAAAATTGCAACAATCGTATCAGCAATTCCAAGGATACACAAGCCAATTTCCATACCAAACGACGGTTCAGTAATGTGCGCCTTCCAGCAGCGAAAAAGCCATGATTATACATCATGGCTTTTTTACACATGTTTCATTATATTAATACCAAAATCATCCATATAGAAAGTACGGATAATACGGTCTTGGATGGGCGTAAAGCGGTAACGCCAGCGCGCTGCCAAGCAATCCGCCCAGAAAACCGCCTAAAAACGGACCGCCGAAAAATACGCGCGGATATACCATCACCATTCCTCCTTCCCTAAACCAATACTGGACACAAATAGGTTATGTGAATGAAGGACAAAAGAAACAGGAAAGCAGCCCATTTTTTTCCTAAGATAATATGGATCTTTCGAAAAAGCGCAAAGCCTGCCGTGTGATCGGCAGGCTCAAGCAATGTTTATCACCACACTGGGCCGTAAGGATAACCACCAAAACCGCCATAGAACGGACCTGTTAGCGCGCCGCCCAACAATCCGCCTAAAAAACCGCCAAAAAACGGGCTGCCAAAGAATGGGCCGCCAAAGAACGGGCCGCCAAAGAATGGACGGCCGAAGCCACCGAAAAATGGACGGCCAAAACCGCCAAAGAACGGGCGACCAAAGCCTCCAAAACCGCCAAAACCCCATGGGCGCCCAAATCCCCATATTCTTGTGTCTTGCAAGCTAATATCATTCATGTTCTTCTCTCCTTTGCTGATTGGTTTGCTTCTTCTCTTTCAGCATATGTGGGACAAATGCCAAGGGCATAGGCGATTGACCGTTTTGGACAAAAATAGGCTGCCAAGGCTCGCTAGGCAGCGATGGAAACCATTAGCGAACAGCCTTCGCCATTTCTGCGATCGAATCGAAAAGGATAGAAACTGCTGTTTCCATCTGTTCTTCTGTCATTGCTAACACCGGAATGAACGTGAGCACCGGCCCGAGCGGGCGGATGATCAATCCGCGTTTTCTGGCCTCAAGGATGATACGGTGCTCAATCATTTCCGAGCGAGGAAAAATCTCCTTCGTGTTTCGGTCTTGAACAATTTCAATTCCTGTCATTAATCCTTTTTGGCGAATATCTCCGACAATTGGAAGTTCATAAAGCATCTCCAGCTTCTTCGCCAAGAATTCCGCTTTTTTCCTGACGTTTTCGACAAGCTGCCGTTTTTCCATAAGTTCAATATTTTTTAAAGCGACCGAACAAGACAACTGATTTCCTGTATATGTATGGCCATGGTAAAATGTCTTGTTTTCGTCGGCTTCTCCTAAAAACGCTTCATACACTTGATTAGTTGTTAATGTGGCAGCGAGCGGTAAATAACCGCCGGTGATTCCTTTCCCTAAACATACGATATCCGGTGTTACTTGTTCTTGTTCGCAAGCGAACATCGTTCCCGTTCTTCCAAATCCGACCGCCACTTCATCGCAAATCAACAAAACTCCATACCGGCGGCAAAGCGCCTCCACTCCTTTTAAAAAGCCGCGCGGATGCGTGATAATCCCCGCCGCCCCTTGCACAAGCGGTTCCACGATTACTGCGGCGACGCGCTCCTGTTCCGAAGCCAACACGTGTTCTAACTGCTGTAAACAGTATTGCACAATTTCTTGTTCATTTCCGTATTCGCTCATACGATACACATACGGGGATGGCACCTCGATCCGCTCAAACAGCAGCGGTTGGAAAATGCGATGATACAGTTCCATGCCGCCAACGCTGACTGCTCCGATCGTATCGCCGTGATACGCTTCCCTTAACGAGACAAATGCTGTTTTTTTCGCGTACCGGACAGGATCGATGTTTTGCCAGTATTGATATGCAATTTTTAGCGCGATTTCCACCGCAGCGGCTCCCGTGTCAGAATAAAATACTTTAGAAAGCCCCGGCCAAAGCTCAACCAGTTTTTTCGCCAATAAAATCGAAGGCACATTGGCCGACCCAAGCAATGTCGAATGCGCGATCGTTTCGATTTGCATGTGCAAAGCTTCATTTAATTCAGGATCATTATGGCCGTGGACGTTTACCCATAATGATGCATATCCGTCCAAATATTTGTTTCCATTGACGTCAAATAAGTAGCTTCCGCTCCCCCGCTCAATAATAAGCGGATGTTCTTGCACATATGTTTTCATTTGCGTAAACGGATGCCACACATACTCTTTATCCCATTGCTCTAATTGTTCATAACTATACCTCAACGGACAACACCTCCCGCAGCAACTGCTTTTGCTTGTTTCCCTCCAGCCAGCGCTCCGCCAATGCCATCATCGCATGCTTCGACACATCCGCAAGGGATGGCAATGTGGCGATGACCGGAAATTTTAATATTTTTTGTATTGTCTGAATATTATTGACATGAATGATGCTTTCGGGATCAAATTGATTAAAAATCAATCCGAGGACTTGAATGCCTTGCTGCTGTGCATAAGATGCGGTTGTCACTGTATGATGAATTGCGCCAAGTCCTGATAAAGAAACGATGATAATGGGAATGTTGCATTCCCGAATCAAATCGTTGGTCATATAAAATCCCTGCTCTTTCTCTATTAACGGGACCGCCAATCCTCCCGCACCCTCGACAAGAACGATGTCGTATTGACGTTTCCATTGTTCGATTTTTTCCGCTATCAATGCCAGGTCGATAGTCGTATTGGTTAGCGTTGCTGCCAAATGCGGCGAAACGGCGGGTTCCATATAATACAGTCCTTCTGATTGCGGCAGTTCCACGACTTTTTCGTACCAATGCTGCTCAGCAAATGAAACGCCATCTTCCGCCAAGCCAGTTTGAATTGGCTTAAATATTTTTGTTCTCAGCCCTAACGTTTGAAAAACAAACGTGAGAAAAGAAGTTGCTACCGTCTTGCCTATCTCTGTTCCTGTTCCTGTGATAAATATCGCTTTTCCCATTAGGAAACCACCTCCTGCTTACGAATGACGCTGTGGATGCGCGGCAGCATGCGGGCAACAAGAATGGAACAAACCGCACATAACAATAGATCACCAGGCACGGGCAGCAAAAAGCCAAACCATAACGTTTGCCCAATGGTAAGCGGCTTTTCCACAATCCATTTCATCGCTATGTACAACCAAGAGCAACCAAACAAATAAACGGCAAAAAGAGCAGATAAGTTCGCGAGAAAAACCGTTGCCGCTTTGCGAAATTGAAAGATTTGCATCAGCCATCCGTTGACATAGGCTCCCGCAGCAAAACCGATCAAATAGCCAAACGTCGGCTGAAGCACGTAGCTAGGGCCTCCTCCTTCGGCAAATACAGGAGCCCCGGCAAGACCAACAAGCACATAGACAAGCTGGCTCAACATTCCAAGCTTTGGCCCCAATAAACATCCCGCTAAATAAACAGCAGCAATTTGCAACGTGAACGGCACATAGGGAATCGGGATTTTGATAAATCCGCCAATGGCCGTAAGCGCGGCAAACAGCGCCGCCAGCAGCAGCGATTTCGTTTTCATTTCTTTTCCTCCCATCCGATGTTTGCTTCTATTTTGCCTGATGACACATTTAATGTCAACTATATTTTATACATAGGTTAACATATAGATAAAAAGAAAAACTGTATTCCGGCGATCCAATCTCACTGGACGAAGAGCATAATTTTCCGCCAGCCAAATGATATTTCCGATGCGCACAAGGGTAGGGCAAACAAAAATAAAACGGCTAACCATTCTTTCCAAGGTTAGCCGCTGAATGCCATTATTCGATGCCTTTTTCCACTTCATTGATCATTTCCGCAACAGAAATGAGGCCGCCGCCGGCAAGATACCAATAGTTCGGATTTAAATAAATGATGCGATTGTTTTTATAAGCGTTTGTCTTTTTCACCAGCTCGTTTTCAATCGTTTGTTTTGCCGACGGTTTTCCTGCCACTACTGCATCGCGATCCACCACAAATAAATAATCCGGGTTTTTCTCAGCAATATATTCAAATGAAATGCTTTGGCCATGTGTCGATACTTCAATATTCGCATCGACCGGTTTAATGCCAAGCACGTCATGAATAATCCCAAAGCGGGACCCTGGGCCGTATGCGCTTACTTTTCCGCCAGTCGTGAGCACAATAAGCGCTTTGCCGCTCGTTTTTTCTGCCTTCGCTTTGACCGCTTCGATTTGTTTATTAATGCTTTCTAATTCCTTTTCGACTTCTTTTTCTTTTCCAAAGATTTTACCTAACGTTTTCATATTATTCGCGAAAGAGTCTATATAGTTTTTCGTATCAATTCCCATATAAACCGTTGGGGCAATTTCGGCAAATTTTTCATAGGAATTGGCTTGGCGTCCAGAAATAACGATTAAATCTGGAGCGATTTCATTTATTTTTTCAAAATCTGGTTCCATCAATCCTCCAACGTTTTCATACTTACTATCTTTATATTTTTCAAGATAAGATGGAAGGTTTGCTTTCGGAACGCCGGTCACTTCAACACCAAGCTTATCCAATGAATCAAGAACGCCGAAGTCAAAGACAACGACTTTCTCTGGTTTTTTCTTTACTTTTGTTTCCCCTAATTCATGCTTGATCGTTATTTCTTCACTATCGTTTTTCGGGTTCGAGCTGCTTGCGTTTTTTGCATTGTCTTCGTTCCCGCACGCTGCCAGCAATATGGCAGTGAAAAACGCCACGAAAATCGGCAACCAACGTTTTTTTAGCATCACAGATCCCCCTTGTTTTTATATCATAATAATATTTATTTTCAACAGCTTTCCCGCACCTTTCCGCGAGGGGCGCCCAGTCTCGCGAAATATATGCGAAAAAAGCTATATGAAAAACAGAGTTATGCAAAATAAACACATATTTTCTTATCATGGATCGTTTCAATATGAACGTCCATATCATAAATGCCTTGCAATACGCCATTGCTCATAATTTCTGATGCTGTTCCCTCGCGAACCACTTTCCCGTTTTTAAGGGCAACAATATAATCAGAATAACAGGACGCAAAATTAATGTCGTGCATGACAACGACGATCGTTTTTCCAAGTTCATCCACCAATTTTCGCAATACTTTCATCATTTGCACACAATGTTTCATATCTAAATTGTTTAACGGCTCATCGAGAAAAATGTAGTCTGTATCTTGCGCGAGCACCATGGCAATATACGCGCGCTGTCTTTGCCCGCCGCTCAATTCGTTCAAATAACAATCTTGCAAGTCCTCCAGCTCCATATACCGAATCGCTTCTTTGACATACTCCCAGTCTTCGCGCGTCAGTCTGCCGCGTGAATACGGGAACCGTCCAAAAGAAACGAGTTCTTTCACCGTCAGCCGGATTGCAATATGGTTTGATTGTTTTAAAATGGAGATCTTTTTCGCCAATTCATCGCTTTTATATTGGCTAATTTCTTTTCCTTCAATTCTGACTTCGCCGCGGTCTTTATCGATAAGACGGCTCATAATCGATAACAGCGTGCTTTTTCCCGCACCGTTCGGCCCAATGAGCGATGTTAATTTTCCAGTCGGGATCGTAATCGACACGTTGTCAACGACGTTTTTTCCACCGTATTGCTTATAAACCCCTCTTACTTCTACCATGCTTTCCTCTCCCTCAATAAAAGATATAAAAAGTAAATTCCGCCAATTAAATTCACTATCACCGTTAGCGGCGTGGAAAATGTGAACACTCTTTCCACTACCAGCTGCCCGCCAACTAACGCAACAACGGCAAACAGCATCGCGCCAACAAGCAAGTAACTATGCCGGTATGTTTGCAAAAACGTATACGCTACGTTCGCCACAATGAATCCTAAAAACGTAATCGGACCGACTAACGCAGTAGAGACGGAAACAAGCACGGCAACGACAATGAGCAGCCGCTTTACGGTTTTTTCATATGGAACGCCTAAATTAACCGCATGCTCTTTTCCTAGCGAAAGCACATCTAAATAACGTATGTAAGAAACGATATAGCCAATCATCAGCGCAATGACAATGCCTGCCACCAATAAAAGCTCTGTTTTCATATTGTTAAAGCTCGCAAACATGCGATCTTGAATCACAAAAAATTCGTTCGGATCGATTAAAAATTGCATAAAGGATGTCACGCTTTGAAAAAATGTCCCCATAATCATTCCAACAAGGAGGAGAAAATAAATCGTCTGCTCTTCTTGTTTAAATAAAATGGAATAAAGCAATACCGCAAATCCCACCATGAACCCGACGGAAACGAGAAACTGCACGTTCGCGTTCATCATTGTCAGCGTCGTCGACCCAAAAATAAATACAACAAACGTCTGAATCAACATATAAACCGAATCAAACCCGATAATGCTCGGCGTTAATATCCGGTTGTTCGTGATCGTTTGAAAAATGACGGTAGAAGCGGCAATCGCACATCCTGTCAACACCATAGCGGCAATTTTTTCACTTCTTGACCGAAAAACATAGTCCCAGTTGCCTTTGACATCCGTAAACAAAAACACCATAATCAGCGACAAGGCGGCAATGCTTAACACGATCAGCTTCGTTTTGTTAGACATATTGCTTTCTTCTCCTTACTAGCAAATACAAAAATACGCCGCTGCCAATGACTCCTACCGTCAAACCGATCGGGATTTCATACGGATAAATAACGACGCGCCCGAAAATATCGCAAGCCAACACGAAAATTGCTCCTGACAATGCCGTCAGAGGCAGGACTTTCTCTAAATGATCTCCATAATATAATGTGACAAGGTTTGGAATAATCAATCCTAAAAACGGCAGTGTCCCGACCGTCAGCACCACAACAGAAGAAGTAGCAGCCACGATGATTAACCCAACATTGACGATGGACCGATAATGAAGGCCTAAATTTGTCGCGATTTCTTCTCCCATTCCTGCTATCGTAAAACGGTTCGCATACATATAAGCGACAATCATAAGCGGAACACTTAAGTAAAGCAGTTCATACCGCCCTTTTATAATCATGGAAAAATCGCCATGCAGCCATGACGAAATGGATTGGATTAAATTGTACTTATACGCGAAAAATGTTGTCATGGAACTGATGATATTGCCAAACATTAAACCGACAAGCGGAATAAAAATGGCGTCTTTATATTTCACTTTTTCAAGTATTCTCATAAAAATCATCGTACCGGCAAAAGCGAATAAAAATGCGATCGTAACTTTCAGCAGCGGACCTGCGGAAGCGAACAAAATCAATGACACTAAAATTCCTAACCTTGCGCAATCCATCGTCCCCGCCGTCGTTGGCGAGACAAACTTATTTTGGCTTAACTGCTGCATAATTAGCCCGCAAATACTCATGCTGGCACCCGCAATAATAATGCTGATCAACCGCGGAATCCGGCTGATTATTAATACTTCTACGTCATCCGCTTTCAACATCAGCAAATCGGCAAGCGAAATATGCTGGACACCGATAAATAAAGATGCAACTGCTAATATGACGAATAATATAAACAGCTTTTTCATCGTTTTTTCCTCTAATGCACCCTAAATGATTTTAATAATTATTATCAATTAAAATTGTATTGAGACAATTTCCTATTGTCAACATTTTTATGAAAAAGATTCTCATTATCATAAAAAAGGGACTGGCCAACTAAGAAGCACAGTCCCTCCAAATACCTATATACTTATTTATGTTGAATAATTTTCGTTCCGCAGCGGCAAAGGATAGAATGTTTCAACCGGCGAATCGGTTGATGGCATTGTTCGCAAATCACTTGTTTTCGCATGTTTTCGCTCTCCTTTAACTGTTTACGAATGATTATTGCTATCATTTATTATACATATTATTTTTAAATAATCAATATCAAATTATAATTATTTTAAATAAAAGAGATGCGATTCATATTAATTGGATGGAAACAATGAACATGTTATAATAAATGTTGGAATATTCTAACGAAAAGGGGATGAACCGATGTACGATATCGCCATTATCGGAGCTGGTCCCGCGGGGGCAAGCGCTGCCATTTTTACCGCAAAAGCAGGAAAGAAAACAGTATTAATTGACAATGACAAAAGCATCACCAAACGCGCTTGGATCGAGAACCATTATGGCGTTGTGGAAACTACAGGGCCGGATTTAGTCGAAACCGGGAAAAAACAAGCAGCAAAATTCGGAGCAGAACTTGTCGTTGGCCAAGCCACCAACATCGAAAAAACAGAAAACGGCTTCCGCATTCAAACAGACAACGGTACGTTTGAGGCAAAACACGTTATTTTGGCAACAGGAATAGCAGTCGATCTTGCCGAAAAAATCGGCGTGAAAACAAGGCAAGGAACAGAGCCGCGCATAAAAACGGTCATCGATGCAGATGCAGACGGACGCACCAATATCGAAGGAATTTGGGCGGCCGGAACAGTAGCCGGCGTCAGCGTACATACCATTATTACCGCTGGCGACGGAGCGAAAGTGGCCATTAACGTCATTAGCGAACTTAACGGAGAACGCTACGTCGACCACGACGTTTTGCAATCAAAATAATAAGAAGCGGATACAAAAGGGGATTCGGGCACAAACGGAATACTATACTCTTATTGTCCGGTGCGTATAAAGGGTGTCCCAACACGGTTGAGACACCCTTTTTTCATTCTATTCTTTTTAGCGATGTTTTGTGTTTTCCAATGTTTTTCTTTGAATCCCTAAGTAAGCATTTTTTACCCGTTCATCGCGCAGTAGCTCATCCGCTTTGCCTTGAATAACAATTTCGCCGCGATCAAGCACACAAGCATAGTCGGCAATTTGCAATGCTGCCCGTACGTTTTGTTCTATTAATAAAATAGTCATGCCAAACTGATCTCGCAGTTGTTCGAGCAGTTTCATAATCTCTTTCACAATCAAGGGAGCAAGACCTAAAGAAGGTTCATCCAACATCATTAACGCCGGTTTTGCCATCAGCCCCCGCCCGATTGCCAACATCTGCTGTTCTCCTCCACTCAACAATCCCCCGGGTCTATCTAGCATCGTTTTCAATTTTGGAAAAACATCCAACACATTTTCATAATCCCTCATCACTTGCCGAAAATCATGCCGGTATCGATGATACGCCCCTAGCAGCAAGTTATCTTTTACAGACAAATCATCAAAAATTTGCCGACGCTCCGGAACAAGGCAAATCCCCTTTTTAACAATCTGTTCTACTTTACCATAAGGAAGTACCTCGTTTTCAAAAATCATTTCTCCCTCTTTCGGTAAATATATGCCAGCAATAGTGCCCAGCAGCGTGCTCTTTCCTGCACCGTTTGCCCCCACAATCGCCATAATTTCCCCTTTACCGATTTGCAAATGAATGCCTTTTAGCACATGCAAATGCCCATGATAAACATGAAGATGATTTAACGTCAGCATCTATATCACCTCCTCTTCCCCTAAATATGCTTTAATAACATCCGGATGCTGGGCAATTTCTTCAGGGCTTCCCTCTGCAATTTTCTTTCCATAATCTAAAACAATGATCCGGTCCGCAATGGACATTACCGTTTCCATATCATGCTCGACAAATAAAAATGTCATGCCATTGCTTCTCATCTCCAATAAAACTTCCACTAACTTGTTTGATTCTTGCGGATTTAACCCCGCCATCGGCTCATCTAATAAAATAAGGGAAGGATTGGAAGCAGCGGCTCGTGCCAGCTCCACTAACCGCTGCATTCCGTACGGTAATATGTCGGCTTTTTCAAAAGCAAGATGTTCAATCCCGACTTGTCGCAAACATGCAAACGCTTGTTCCAACGCTTGTTTCTCCTCTTTTGACACCCGCGGCAAACGAAACCCGGCGCTGAATATCCCAGTTTTTAACCGCGTGTGCAGACCAACCATCACATTCTCAATGACAGTCATATTTCCAAACACTTGAAGATTTTGAAACGTTCTCGTCATGCCTAGCTGTGCAAGCTGAAAAGGCTTTTTGCCAACGACGGAAACCCCTTTGAAAACAATCGAGCCGCTCGTCGGCCGGAGAATACCTGTAATGACGTTAAACAACGTCGTCTTACCTGCCCCGTTTGGTCCAATGACCGCAACTATTTCTCGAGCATGAACGTGAAACGAAACTCCCTGTATGGCATGGACGCCTCCAAACGATTTTGATAATTGATGGACTTGTAAAAGCACATTTTCCTTCATAGACGTTCTCCCCCTACAGAGCCGGCATTCTCATTTTCCGAAACAAGCATTGACTCGTTCTTTCGTCGCCAGTCAGGTAACAACCGTTTCACTATTTTCGATATGGAATGAGACAATCCGTTTGGCATGTAAATAAGCATCATAACAAGCAAAATTCCGAAAAATACAATCTCAAATTCCCCACTGGCATTCGGAATAAATAACGGGACGATCTCTTTTAACAGTTCTCCTAAACATACATATACTGTCGCGCCAATCAAACCACCCCATATACTTCCATTTCCACCGATTACAACCATAATTAAAAAATAAATAGATGTTATCATTTCAAATAATTGCGGGTTAATAAATGTAACGTAATGCGCATATAAACTGCCCGCAATGGCCGCATAAACGGCGCTGATCATAAACATTTGCAGCTTGTATTTTGTTATGTTCACTCCTAACGAATTAGCTGCAACTTCGCTTCCATGGATTGATAACAGCGCTCTGCCTACTCTTGATCGAACAATATTACGTGCAAAAAGAATGCCGGCCAATGCGAAAACCCATACAAGATAATAAAACTGAAAATCCGTTTGAATGGTAATTCCAAACAGGCGGATAGGGGGAATTCCAAAAAATCCGTTTAATCCGCCAGTAATTTCTTTCCATTCCTTAAAAAAAGTGAATACAATAACGCCAAAACCTAAAGTAGCCAATGCTAAGTAATGTTCCCTTAACCGGAATGCAGGGATGCCGATGACAAACGCCACCATTGCTGCGAGGACCGCGCCGGCAATCATGGCAAGCCACGGAGAAAGCCCAAAGTGAGTAGTGAAATAAGCAGACGTATAAGATCCGATTCCATAAAATGCTGCTTGCCCCAGCGATATTTGCCCTGCGTATCCCATCAGCAATGTCAATCCTGTGCTCACAATTGTATAAAATCCAATCATAATCATTGTGCTTAACAAATAGTTATTCGTTGAAAAAACAAGTGGCAGGACAAGCAAAACGACAGCAACCAGAAGTGATCCTTTTGTGCTTCCATTATATATTTTCTTTACATCCAACCCCATGCTGTTCCCCCCTTATACTCGTTTTCCAGACGCCTTCGCAAAAATCCCATTTGGCATGAAAAACAAAACAAGCAAAAGTAATCCGAAACTAATCGCATCTTTATATCCGGAAGAAAAATACCCTTCCGTAAACGCTTCTAAAATCCCTATTATAAACGCTCCGGCAATGGCAGCGGGCGCATTTGTCAGCCCTCCAATTACTGCAGCGATAAACGCTTTAAGGCCTATCATCACTCCCATGTCATACGAAGCACCGGAAATAGGGGCAATAATGATTCCTGCTAATGCCCCGAGCCCTGCGCTAATGACAATGGCCCCAAATGACATTTTTCGCGGTTGGATTCCCATTAGACGGGCAGCAAAAGGATTCACAACGCAAGCTGTCACCGCTTTTCCCATGTAGGTTTTATTAAAGAAGAAATATAAAACTGCTAAACTTACTAAAGAAATTCCTATCGCCCATATATTCTGAGTTTGAATGACGGCCCCAAAAATCTGTAAAGAATCATTGCCAGTAAACGGCCGCAACGCATAAGGCTGCGTTCCCCAAACAAAAATTGCAATTCCGCGAAAAACAAATGCCGCCCCAATCGTAATAATAATTAATGTAGCTGTTGATGAATACCGCGCCGGATGGATAGCAGATCTTTCAAATAATCCACCGATGATCATCACTAAAACAATGCTAAGCAATATGGCGATAATAAAAGGAAAACCACTGTTTACAAAGGAAATACAAATAAGCGCCCCCAGCATCGCAAAATCACCTTGAGACAAATTTAAAATGCCAGTAATGCTATAGGTAATCACAAATCCAAGCGCGACTAATGCGTAAATGCTGCCAACCGTCAACCCTGAAAAAAGCAGTTGCACAAACTGGTTCCATATGTCCATCTTCCGTGCACTTCCTTTCAATTAATTTTTTATTGTAAAAGAAAGGGAATTAGTTATCTAATTCCCTTTTACGCGGTTTTACTCCGCAAGCACAAATTTGCCATCTTTGATTTTCACCATTACTAAGCTATCTGCTGTTAATCCGGTATGGTCGTTTTTATCCATATTAAAAATCCCTGAAATTCCAACGAAGTTTTTTGTGTTTTCCAATTTTTCTTTTATTTTTTCTTTATCTGTTCCTGCTTCTTTGATCGCATTTATTAATAAATGGAACGCATCCCACGCATGCCCGCCAAATGTAGTCGGTTCATAGTTATATGCTTTTTCAAAATCCTTCTTATATTTCAGCAATGTTTCTTTTTGCGGGTCACTATCCGGCAGTTGTTCTGCTACTAAAATACGCCCAACTGGAAAAATGACTCCTTCCGCCGCTTCGCCTGCTAAATCAATAAAGCTCTTTGTACCGATTCCATGACTTTCAATAACTGGTACATTAATACCTAACTGATGAATGTTTTTTGTAATCACCGCTGATTCTTGAGCAGTCCCCCACACGATAATTGCTTGCGGATTTGCTTTTTTCACCCTCGTCAGCATCGCTTTTGCATCGTCAACAGTTGCTTCAAATTCTTCCTCAATAACTGCCTTTATCCCATAATCAGGAGCAAAACGCTTAAATTCTTCATGTCCGCTTGTTCCGTAAGCGTTCGCAACATTGAGCCATGCCACTTTTTGCAGACCATTTTCTTTTAAATAGCCTAACAATTTAGAAATCACAATATCGTCGCCTTGTGCCGTTTTAAATGTCCAATTTCTTGGAGAATGATCATCAGGTTGAACGATTTGTTTACTAGCTGCTAAGGAAATGTATGGAATGCCTGCTTTTTCGATTTGCGGAATCATGGCGAGTGAATTGCCGCTAATCGTGCCGCCAATAATCGCTGTGACTTTTTCTTGCTCAATAAGTTTTTTCGTTGATAATACGGCTTCATTTTGATCTGACTTATCATCATAGGCAATTAATTCTATTTTTTTGCCATTCACCCCGCCGTTTTCGTTCAGCTCCTTAACGAGCATTTTCACTGTTCCCATTTCCGGTTTTCCTAATGGCGCAGCTCCCCCAGAAGCAGAAAAGATTCCGCCAATTTTAATAACTTCAGATTTAGAAGCGTTCGAAGGCTCCTTGCCACACGAAGCAAGAATAAATACGCAGAAAATAGATATCATCGCGGATAAAAAACGTCTCATCCCTTATCCACTCCCCCCTTGAACATTCTCGTTTTGTTAATGGCACCGCTTTCATTTTTGTAGTCTACGCATAACTGCGCGACAGACATTTATACCAAAATAGTAAAATAACAAGCGACATTTACATATAATATATGAAATAATATATGGTAGAATGTAAAACAATCACTTATCTGCCCCATTCAACTAAAGCAGTACTGCTTTAGTTGAATGGAGAAATAATATTAGCGATTTTTGAACGCTTCCGCCGTATTTAATTTGTGCTGACGGACAAAGTCCTCAATTTCGTTTCGCGGCGCTTGTTCTTTTAACAGACGGATAATTTCTTCATGTTCTTTAATGGATTCCCTGGCCCGCTGCGGCACAAATGTAAACCCATACGCGCGGATTCGCTTCATCCGCTGCCAAATTTGCTTAATTTGCTCTTCTAAATATGCATTGCCACAATGTTTGTAAATAAGCGCATGAAATTCATAATTGAGTTCGCTAAATTGCTCAAAGTCAAATTCGTGCAGCGCCTGCTCCATCTTTTTATTTAATTCTGCTAATTGTTGAATCATCCCCTCCTTCATATTGCTGGAGCTAAGCGCTGTCGCGTATCCTTCAAGCACTGCCAAGACAGACAACGTTTCTAAATATTCTTTCTCGTTAATGTTGCTGACGATCGCACCAGTATAAGGCTTATATTGAATCCACCCTTCCGCTTCCAATTGACGGATTGCCTCTCTGACTGGAATGCTGCTCAAACTCAGCTCCCGGGCAATTTGATCGATGATGATCCGATATCCCGGGCCATACACGCCGCTTTCGATACGAGAAAGAATATATTCATAGGCAATTTGTGTTTTGTTTTTTGTTTTTGGTTCCATATCATCATCATATACTATATGCTATATGCTCACAAGCACATATCTTTCTATCTTTATCCGCGCTGGGCAGAGGCAGCAGAATGCTGCTTTATTTTCCCGAATTTTGGTATAGAGTGATCTCCGATAGAAACATGAATCACTTGCACTTCCGTATAAAAATCGAAGCTGTAATGCCCGCCTTCTCGGCCGATGCCACTGTATTTCGTGCCTCCAAATGGAATGCGCAAATCCCTGACATTTTGCGAGTTGACCCACGCCATTCCGCTTTCGATCGATTGGGCGACACGGTGGCCCCGTTTTATATCATTCGTCCATACATATGCTGCTAATCCGTATTTAACGTCATTAGCCATCCGGATCACTTCTTCTTCTGTTTCAAACGGCATAACCGCCATAACTGGGCCAAAGATTTCTTCCTGCGCTACTTTCATGCTGTTATGACAATTCAATAACAGCGTAGGCGGCACAAAGTTTCCTTTTTTCAGTTCCTCTGGAACGTCTGCCGAATAGACTTCTGCTCCTTCTTGTTTCGCGATTTCAATATAGTTCATTACCGTTTCCCAATGTTTTCGGTGAATAAGCGGCCCTACTTCCGTCGCCGGGTCCATTGGATCTCCGATGGAAATGTTGTTCACTCGTTCCTTTAGCTTTTCGACAAACGAATCGTAAATCGATTTTTCTAAAAACAAACGGGAATTAGCGGTACATCTTTCGCCATTGAAGGAGAAAATGCCCCATACTACCGCATCAAGCGCTTTTTCTACGTCCGCGTCCGCAAAGACGATAACCGGAGATTTTCCGCCTAATTCCATCGACGTCTTTTTTAACGTATCAGCACTGTTTTTGATAATTTCCGATCCTGTTGTTGTTTCACCAGTAAAGGAAATGAGGCGTACATTCGGATGGGCGACAAGGGAAGCTCCCGCGGTTTCTCCAAAGCCGTGCACAACGTTAAATACCCCTTGGGGCAGCCCCGCTTCATGGATAATTTCTGCCAGTTTATTTGCCGTCAGCGGCGACCATTCCGCTGGCTTCAACACGACAGTATTGCCAGTAGCCAGCGCCGGTGCAACTTTCCATGTTTCTAGCATAAAAGGCGCATTCCACGGCGTAATCAATCCTGCCACACCGACTGGTTTATAAATGGTGTAATTGAGAAATTGCCCGTCTACGTGATACGCTTCCCCAACCATGCGGCTTTTTACCATTTCTGCATAAAACCGGAAATTTTCAGCAGCGCGGGCCGCCTGCTTTTTCGTTTGGCTGATTGGAAGCCCTGTATCAAGCGATTCCAAATACGAAATTTCCTCCGCATATTTCTCAATTAAATCGGCAATCCGCAAAATATACGTCATTCGTTCCTGGACAGACATCGTCCGCCACGGGCCATTGTCAAATGCTTCTTTCGCCGCACGGACAGCGGCGTCAATATCCTCTTTCCATCCTTCGGCCACTTCATTAATGATTTCGTTCGTAAACGGGTTTACATTTTCAAAATAGTTGCCTGAAGCGCCTTCAACAAATTCTCCATTGATATAGTGAAGCACATTGCCAATTTTGCCTGCCATGCTTTTCCCTCCCAGTAAGTGATTACTCTTGGTAACGGCGGTGAATATTATTATGTTTATATGTCCCTGATTCACTAAACTCATATAATTCTAGAGAAAGCGCCAAGTACCGTTTTTCGTAAAGCGCGGAAAAATGATCTTTCATGACGTTGAAAATTTCCTTACAAACTGCTTGTTTATCCGCTTCCGAACGTCCCGCGCCGATTTTTAATGTGCCATGCACAAACGCATCGTCCTCTGTGCCGTCGGCAACGTAATATTCTTTCAATTCAATCGCTCTTGAACGAATGCCGCCGATCGGAAACAAATCGCTTCGCGAGATAAGCACTTGATGAACTTTGCGCAATAGTTCATGAATATTTGCTTCTTTTGCAATATTATCGGTGTATTCCAAAATAAAGTGAGGCATAAAAACGTCCCCTTTGTCATACGATTTTGTTCATTAATCGGCCGATTGGTTCGATTTCGGTGACCACCTCATCGCCCACATTGACATTGACTGCCCCTTTTGGCGTTCCGGTGAGTATCATATCGCCGGCATTCAATGTCATAAAGCTGCTTAAATACTCGATTAGGGCTGGAATATTAAAAATCATATCTTTTGTATTTCCTTCTTGTACTAGCTTCCCATTCACATACGTCCGCAGCGTGAGGTTCATCGGGTCATCAATATCTTCCTTATCGACCAGCCATGGGCCAATCGGCGTACAGCCATCGCGATTCTTCACGCGGAAATTCGGGCGATAGTAATTCTCCAAATAATCGCGGATCGCGTAATCGTTTGCAATCGTATAGCCTTGAACATATTCATACGCTTCTTCCGCTTTGACTTTCCGCGCCATTTTTCCGATAACGACAACAAGTTCACATTCATAATGCATAAACGCCGCATCGGAAGGCCTTGGCGTTTCGCCGCGATGTCCAATTAACGTATTTCTTCCTTTGAAAAAGATAAGCGGCTCTTTCGGAGCTGAAAACGATAATTCTTGCGCATGTTCAGCATAATTAAGCCCTAACGCGAAAATTGTCCGCGGCTCAACAGGAGGAAGCCATGTCACTTCCTCTTCTTTCACAGCGCGTCCATTACTCAATTTCAAGAGCCCGCTTTCCTCTACTACCGCCTCATAAACAGCACCGTTAAACGCTATGCGCGCGCGTTTCATGAGATCCAGTCTCCTTTATCCAATCCCTTTCATGGACAACCGTATTTTCTAAACGCCCGATTTTTTCAATTTCAATGCGCACATAATCCCCTGCTTTCACAAGCGGTGCGCGTTCAGGAACACCAACAAGCAGGACATCCCCCGGATATAATGTCATAAACTCTGTAATATCTGCCAATAACGACGCTACAGAACGCATTAAATGTTTCGTGTTATTATGCTGGACTAAGCGGTCATTGACAAACACCCGTATATCGAGCAAATCTGGGTCATCCACATCCTTTTTTTCGACCACCCATGGCCCCACCGGAGTAAAACCGTCCCTTGCCCGCTCTTTGACAGCAGGACGATAAATCGTTTCATGTGGAATGGTGACATCATTTACGATCGTATATCCGCTGATATAATCGAATGCCCGTTCTTTGGCAACCTTTGTCGCAGTTTGCCCAATGACCACGCCAAGCGCCGCCCCAACTTGCAGCTCAGACACGTCATCTGGCAGCGGAATACATCCTCCGTGCACATTTACCGTATTGCTTGGTTTCATATATAAAATGGGGGCATTAGGAGGGTGATGGTACGGCGGCTTCGTCATTTGCTCCCGAAACTGCTCCCATTCCCCTTTGTAGTTTAAAAGTACGCCATAAATGGCACCCGACACCGGTGCTTCCCACTGCAGTTGATTGGCGCTGTATTCCTTTCCATCAATAATCACTGTATTTCTCTCTGGATCTACTTCCGATTCCATCATATAGGAAATTCCCGCAATTTTAAAAACGGCTTTAGCCACCCGTTTCCACCACGCTTCCGACATTCATGATGTGACTTCCGTTAATAAATTATATTTCACGAGCGTTTGCCGGATTTTTTCCTGAACCTCTTCGCTTGGCAAATCAAGCGGCAGCCGCAACTTCGGCGTAATTTTCCCCATCATTCCTAACGCTGCCTTTACTGGCCCTGGATTTGTTTCGATGAATAAAATATCGTTTAACTCCATCAGTTCAAAATGAAGATTTTGCGCCCGTTCCACGTCTCCTTCAAACCACGCATTGTGCATTTCCGCTACTTTTGCTGGCGTCACGTTCGCTGTCGCGCTGATTGACCCAGCGCCTCCAATCGCCAGCATTGGATAGCATAGCAGCTCAATGCCGGAGAATAAGAGAAAATCTCTGCCGCAATAAAGAAGAACGCGATTGACGTGTTCAAAATCTTTATTGGATTCTTTCGCTCCGATAATATTCGGGCAATCTTCCACTAGCCGCGCCATTGTCCGCACTTCTAAATTCACTGCCGTTCTTCCTGGAATGTTATAAATAATAATCGGAATATCCACCGAATCAGCGACAGCTTTGAAATGCTTATAAAGCGCCTGCTGGGACGGCTTATTATAGTAAGGTACAATCACCATAGCGGCGTCCGCGCCAATTTCTTGGGCAAACTTTGTCAATTCAAGCGTTTCCGCATGATTCGTAGAACCAGTCGCCGGAATAAATGGAACTCTTCCATTTACTGCTTTTTTTGCCGTTTCCATTACTTTCTTGCGTTCTTCTATCGTTAAGGAGCTAGGTTCTCCCGATGTTCCTGTGACGGAAATTCCATGGCTTCCGTTTTCAATTTGCCAGTCAATTAATTTTTTCATCGTTTCAAAATCGATGTTTCCTTCGCTGTCAAACGGTGTAATGACAGGGGCAATGGAGCCCTTTAATCTCTGCTTCATTTCCTCGTAAGCCATAAAATAATACCCCCCAAAAAAATTCGCGTTCACTTCTTAATTTTCTGAATTTTAATTATATTATATATAAAATCATATATATTTTCAACGAGTAAATCATATATGAAATTTCCTGAACTAAATTTTTATATAACTGATTTTAACAGTATTAACAGATGTTTCTTCATCAGATGACATTTCATAAAAGCAAGCTTCAAGATTGTTGATCGTTTAATTACTCCATCCAACATATTCAGGTTGACAAGCAGACAAGTCTGTATTTTGATCTTTACCAATAAACTTTCATTAACTCATCCCCCATTTGCTAGGCCAGCGACAGTGCAGTATTTCCCTGCAAAAAATAACAGCGGATCTCCTTCTTTCATGTAAATGTCCGTTACTTTGCCAACATATAACGTATGGTCTCCTGCAATATATGAGATATCAACATCACACAAAATATTGGCCAAGGAATCTGGTAAGATCGGATGACCATCCATCCAAGCAAATTCCACATTCCGCTCTTCTTTTAATTGTCCAGCAAATAACATAGAGAGTGCTTGTTGTTGATCAGATAAAATATTGACAGCAAATTTTCCGGTTTGTTGGATGACTGAATTCATTTTAGCTTTTTCGCCAACAGAAATAAGAACCAACTTCGGATTTAATGACACTGACATGAATGCATTTGCTGTCATCCCGCGCACTTGGCCGTTTAAAGAGGATGTAATGACAGTAACACCAGTTGCAAATTTCCCCATCGCATTTCTAAATGTACGATCGTCCACGTTCTTCACTCCTTGTTTTATCATGATCACTGCCAATTTCCATTCCGCCATTTCTTCGTGGCATATTTAACTCTTCCTATATATGGTTTATACTTCTTCCATGCTGTGCGAACAGGTTTGGCAGACTCTTGCACAATGATATGTGCAGCCTCCTCTTTTCGTTGTTCTAAACAAGGAGGCCACATTTTTAAGATATTTGCCGTTCATGTTTCGGCATTTCCGTCATGTTTTCACAGGCATGGTAAGCAGCCGCTATGCTTGAAGCAGTGACAGAAATGATTTTTATCATATGGAAAGAGAAATGAAATGTATCCCCCTAACCCATTTTCTACCAAATATATTTTAAATAATGAATGTAGGTTTCATTTTTGTCAAAGTTGGTTCTGTTGCTTCTACTACTTGATCGTTGTGAATATTCAACACGGTGGATGCCTCTTCAAACCAGCTGTCTGGAGCTTGATGCCCCCAGAACGTTTGGCGGCGCGGATCGTTAATATCCCAGCGGATTGGTTGAAAATCAGGGTCACTTGTTAAATAGTCTCCTGTATATAATTCAATTCGATGACCATCCGGATCTCTTAAATAAAGAAAAAAAGCATTGGACAACCCATGGCGGCCCGGCCCCCGTTCGATGCTTGAAGCATATCCCAGCGAAGCAAGCACATCGCAGGCATGAATGAGGCTGATCTGGTCAGAAAGCCAAAAGCCAATATGGTGAAGGCGCGGCCCTCTTCCATTCATAAATGCGACATCATGAACGTTCGGTTTCCGGTGCAGCCAAGCTGCCCACAACTGTCTGTCTTCTGTTTCTGTATATTCTGAACAAGCAAACCCTAATTCTTTTACATAAAAATCATATGCTTTTTGCACATCTGTCACCATGCAGTTAAAATGATCAATCCGTTGCACTCTTGCGCCACGATACAAATCATACCGCTGCAACAGCCGTTCAACCGTATCCATTTCCACAAAAAATTCCAAAGGAAGACCCGATATATCCTGAACACGGAAAGATCGTCCAATTGCATGTTGTTGCCCTGTTTCTATCCATTTCGGATTCAGCTGTTTTTGTTGGAAAAAGTGATACAAAGCCTCTAAATCTTCTTCGGAATACACTTTATAGCTAATGGCTTCAACACTAGGTTGTTCTGCTTTTTTCAACAATAAACTATGATGATGGTACTCCTCTAACCCCCTTAAATATAGATGGTTGCTGTCTGCTTCAGTCACAATAAAGCCAAGAGCACGTTCATAAAAATCACGAGAAGCGTTCAAATCGGTTACTCTTAATACTGCTCTCGCGCAACGGACAATATTAAACCTCATCCAATTCAGCCCCCTAATTTTTTATTTAATGAGTATTGACAGAAACATGAGCAAGTTTCGGTGTTCCTAAAAACTCGTAAATCAAATTTTTATAGTAATCTTTTTCATAGTTATCAAAATAAGTCATTCCCATACGGATTGGATCACCAAAAAAGTAGTATTCATAATGCGTTTGTCGGCTTCCAAAGGCGCTCATTGTCATATCCCATGCCAACCGGAATAGTTGCACACGTTCATATCCGTCGATATTCGCACCTTGCATCGCTCTTCGCACAATCGCTCCGATTTCCTCATTGTTAAAGTCAGCTTCTGCCGGAATCGCCATCAATCCTGAGGCGCCAAGAATGCGCACAATTTCCGCTAGACGCGGATAAATTCTCGGATACCAGTTTCTCGCTGCGTCAAGTGCCGCAAAATCTGGAGTCATTGTTCCCCATTTGTCTAATTTGGCATTATGTTCCGCCCGATATAAATGGCTGCGCATTGTCTCGAGCACTAACATAATTTCTGTTCCTTTGTCTTTGACATGTTGGAATTGCTCAATACCAATTGCATCCATAATACAAAGAACAACACCAAGAATAAACTCTGTTTTCACAATATTTTTGGCAACCACTTGATGAGACATATGAACAACCGCATTCGTTTCACGGAACGTCCGATTGCAAATGGAAGAATTCCCGCAAATAAACACGCGTTCCCACGGAACAAAAACGTTTTCAAATGAAACGATGGCATCCCCTTCTTCAAAACGCGAACCTAACGGATGATCCCAATGACTTTTGCCGTAGTCAAACGCTTCACGGCAAATAAATTTTACACCTGGAGTATTATTGGGAATGGCAAACGCTAGCGAGTATGGGTCTTCACCCGATCCCGATTTTTTGACAGTGGACGGGAATACTAAAATTTCGTCAGTAATTCCACCTTGCGTCGCCAATAGACGAATACCCTCAACAATAATGCCGTCTTTCCTTTTTTCTACTAAATGCAAAGGGACATTCGCATCTTTTTGTTCATGTTGGGCTTTTGAACGGTTCATCTGCGGATGAATGAGCGTATGTGTAAGGCTAATATCGTTTTCACGTGCATATTCATAATAATTTCTCGCATTTTCAGCAAACATCGGGTCATCTTCAGCAAACAAGTCATTGGCTACTCCCATCGCCATCACTTCCGCGTTCAAGTAATCAGGGGAACGCCCCATCATTCCTGCGGAAGTGCGCGCCCATTCTTGCGTTGCTTCCCGTCTGGCGATCAACTCTTCCTTCGTCGTAGGCTGGATATACGTTATACTCACTTTGTTTCCCGTTGTCGGTGATGTATATAACATTTTTTCCTGCTTTTCGTATTGAAGATCATAAAGGCGCGCCATCGATTGGATAACATTTTTAAACGCTGGATGCTCGGTAACATCCTCCACTCTTTCTCCATGAATATAGACATTACTTTTCGCTTTTTTTAAACGTTCGATATATTCTTTACCTGTTTTTGCCGGCATTCGTTATCCCTCCTACATCTTTGTTCGTTTTAATGTATAATTAAGATAGTAAGCGCTTTCTTAAACCCAGGGACTCACCTCCCTTTGTTTCGTTTTTTTATTTTCTGAATTTTTATAATTAATATATAACATATGATTTCATATATGAAAAATATAAAAAATATATACAAGAGGGGGAACAAGCATGATTGATATAAAACAATTAAAATATTTTGCAACAATTGTGGAAGAAGGACAAATTACCAAAGCGGCTAAAAAGCTGCATATGGCACAGCCACCGTTAAGCCAACAGCTAAAACAGCTGGAGGAAACTCTGGGAATTACGTTGTTAGAAAGAAATGGAAGAAAACTGGAATTAACAGCGCCAGGGAAAATTTTATATAAAAAAGCAAAACAGCTGCTTCATCAATTAGAAGACGCTATTTTAGAAGTCCGCGAAATGGAAGACGGAACAAGTGGTGTGCTATCTATCGGTTGTGTTAAATCATGCTTTTATTATTTATCAGAAATCATCCGACCTTTTCACCAATTATTTCCAAATATAAAGTTTCATTTACGTGAAGGAGATAGTTTTTCCATCTGTGAGTTATTGAGGCAGCGGGAAATTGATATTGGAATCGTCCGCCTTCCTATCGATTCGCATCATTACGAAATGATTCATCTGCCTAACGATCCTTATATTGCTGTTTTTCCAAGGCAATGGAACATCTCCAAGCCGTATGTGTATATGAAAGAATTTGCTGATATTCCTCTTCTTCTCCTTCACCGTATTCAAGGAAAGGGACAATACGAACTTGTCATTAATGAATGCCGGCGCCACGGCTTCGAACCAAAAATCATTTGCGAGTGCCCTGATGCAACGATTTTGCTCTCCCTCGTTTCCAAAGGGATCGGAGCCACTATTGTTCCGAAATCGACCGTTTCTTTTTTCTGCCTTCCAGACATTTGTGTACTGGATATTGCTGATTCTTCCATTTACGCAGAAGCAGCAGCAATTATTGAAAAAAATCGTTATATTCCAAAAAGCACTCATCACTTTTTAACAATTCTTAAGGAAAAATTTAGCAATAAAATAAAAAACTAATATTTTATTCTATTTATTTCTTTTTTAATATGTATATTTATTTAAAATAATTATAAAAAAGTATTGACTTTTGATTGATAAATGTTATCATTTATAAGTGAAAGCAAAAATGGAAACGGGGGGAACAAACGATGGCAGATACAAAAAAGCTCACAACTAGCTGGGGAGCACCTGTTGGCGATAACCAAAACTCGATAACGGCCGGCAATCCTGGCCCGACATTAATCCAAGACGTACATCTTATCGAAAAATTAGCACACTTCAATAGAGAACGTGTCCCAGAACGTGTTGTCCATGCGAAAGGCGCTGGTGCGCACGGCTATTTCGAAGTAACAAACGATATGTCGAAATACACAAAAGCGAAAGTGTTTAACGGTGTTGGCAAACGCACGCCTGTATTCGTCCGCTTCTCTACTGTCGCCGGTGAATTGGGATCTGCGGATACAGTCCGCGACCCGCGCGGTTTTGCCGTCAAATTTTATACCGAAGAAGGAAACTATGACATCGTTGGCAACAACACACCGATTTTCTTCATTCGTGATGCGATTAAATTCCCGGATTTTATCCATACACAAAAACGCGACCCGCGCACCCATTTGAAAAATCCGACAGCAATGTGGGATTTCTGGTCTTTATCTCCGGAATCTTTGCACCAAGTCACTTATTTATTCGGGGATCGCGGCATCCCATTGACATACCGCCATATGAACGGATACGGAAGCCATACATTCAAATGGGTGAATGAAAAAGGCGAAGCGGTATGGGTAAAATACCACTTTAAAACAAACCAAGGCGTGAAAAACATGGATCCGGAACTAGCGGTTAAAATCGCCGGAGAAAATCCGGATTACCATACGGAAGATTTATATAACGCCATCGAAAAAGGCGACTATCCATCTTGGACATTATATGTGCAAATTATGCCGTTAGAAGACGCAAAAACATACCGTTTCAATCCATTTGATGTCACAAAAGTTTGGTCACATAAAGATTATCCGTTAATTGAAGTCGGCCGTATGGTATTAAACCGCAATCCAGAAAATTATTTTGCCGAAGTCGAACAAGCGACATTCTCTCCTGGAAACCTTGTTCCTGGCGTTGAACCATCGCCGGATAAAATGTTGCAAGCCCGTTTGTTCGCTTATGCGGATGCGCACCGTTACCGCGTCGGCGTGAACCATAACTTGCTTCCGATCAACCGCCCGCGCGTGGAAGTAAACAATTATCAACGTGACGGCTTCATGCGCTTTGACAATAATGGCGGCGGTTCGGTCAACTACGAACCAAACAGCTTCGGCGGACCGACAGAAGTGCCAGAACATAAAACGACCCCATTCCCGGTATCCGGCGTGGCAGAAAGCGTGCCATATGACGACGATGATCATTATACGCAAGCAGGCGACTTATACCGTCTCATGAGCGAAGAAGAAAAAGCGCGCCTTGTGAAAAACATTGTCGAATCATTGAAACAAGTAACAAAAGAAGAAATTAAACTTCGCCAAATCCGCCACTTCTACAAAGCAGACCCTGACTACGGCCGCCGCGTTGCCGAAGGTCTTGGCTTGCAAATCCCGGATGACGTGACAACAAACGCATAATCATCTCGGAAAAAGGATAGACGTTGCCAGCGTCTATCCTTTTCTTTTTCTTCACAACATGATGTTTATATTAAACATAAAACAGGCCATTTTTGTTCGGCATGCGTATCGCATGCCAATTGGCAAGCCACCGCTTAGCGGACTTGCCAGGACAGCGACGGATCAATCGCTACGAAATAGTGAAATGCTCCCTTACTACATGTTTCTTATAATCCTGCAGATCGTTGCAGGCGTTTGGCAATTTCGAAAAAGTCTTCTGCTGATACTCCTGGAGCAAATGCTTCTGGAATTTCCGCCAACTCTGGAACCGGCCCTCCCTGTGGAATCCCTTCAATCACTTCTAGCGGCTGTCCATCAAGCGGATGTGTTCCTTTCCAAATTTGGGCAATATCCTTATAATATTTGTCACTAAACGTATAAAGCCGGCGATGGACCCCTTGTTCTTCAAACTTCCGCGCGACGTCAAATTTCTTATTATCTAAATTTGGAATCGGAAGCATCTTCGTGACATCGACCCCTGTGGCTACTTCGAGCGCCTTCGCGTAAGCAATGATATGAACACCGCCCCGGACGAGCAAATATCCTACCATTTCGCGCGCCACCGGATGGTCTGTCATTTCATAAACACGCATTTTATTCGCCCGCGCTCCGCACTCAAGGAAAAAGTTATGCAGCAAATCGAGAATCAAATTCCCGCTGCTAAACACATAATCCCCTGTCCACGCTTTTCCCATCGAGTCTCCAGGAAACGCTGTTTGCGCTGTCGCGATAAAATGATACGTATTCCGTTTATCCACCGCGTTTCTCATTGGAGCAATATCGGGATCTCCCGGGTGAGTGGAACCAGTGAGACATAAATTAATAGCTGTCGACACAAGCTCCACATGCCCGAACTCTTCAGCGGTGATGCTGGCAATCAAATCATAAAACGGCTTAAGTTTTTTCTTTTGCCGGAAATTAAACGATTGAAACAAATAATTATTTAATGTTGACATTTCTCCAAAACGCCCGCCGAGCAATTCCTGTACTGCCGCTGCTGCGTTTGCATCAGCGTATTTCGGCTCCGGCAGCTCAATGGCCAGTTTATCAATTCTTGTAAACAAATGATCTCCCTCCATTTCCGTCCAATTAATCTCCAAAATAGTCTGTTGTTTCGCCATTTTATCAATTGGTTAGGCGAATCCAAACAATCTGCTGGATGCGGATGAATAACGTGGTCCGGTTGGAAGACAGGATGATATGGTCCGGTCTTACTTCCCTTAACATCCCTTGCACACTGCCGCGGGCAGTCTCCACGACCACTTCCCTTCCGACGATGGACTGCAACGTCTGGTACACGTACGGATCGACCAATGCCACCAATTGAGGTGACGAAGGATATGAATAATGAGGCTGATTCATTGTCATTTCCTCTCCTTTCCCAGTTGTTATGCTTCGGTAACAATTGTATGAACCTGTTGGGCGGTTGGTTACCTTTAAAATGTGGTTTCCTTTAAGTGTGAAAGTCATTACTGTGTTTGTGCCATATATAAAAAAAGAATCTATGCTCCTTTTTTGGAACATAGATTCGTGATGGTGTTATGTCAAGAAAATGGACACGTTAAACAGAGAGAAATAGCTGAACTTATGCAGCTACTTTTCTCTGATTAGCGTAATAAGCAGCCTCAAATTCACATGGCGATACATATTCAAGAGCGGAATGACTTCTCTTGCGGTTGTAGAAACATTCGATGTACTCAAAAATAGCTTGTTTCGCTTCTTTTCGTGTACGGAATCGATTGGGATAGATGCATTCTTTCTTGATTAAGCCATGAAACGGCTCCATGCAAGCATTGTTATAACAGTTCCCACGTCTCGACATACTGAATTGGAAATGATGCTCTTGTAACAGTTGTTGATAATCATTTGACGCATACTGGCTTCCACGATCCGAGTGATGAGTCACTCTTCCTGTTGGTTTCTCGTTGTTTAATGCTCGCTGTAACGCTTGGATGACTAGCTTTGTTCCATTACTTTCTTTGTATTCTTTGACCCAACGGTGAAGAGTGTTGTATGCCAATCCTAATTCTTTTGCCACTTAGGCGATGGACTTGTCCCCCTCCAAGCATAACTCAATGGCTTGAATCTTGTATTCTTTATCAAATGCTCTCTTTTTCATGATTGGGCAACCTCGAACCGATTGTAATTAAGTTTATTATAATCTCCCTGTTCTCCGTGTCCAATTTTTAGACTAACATCACATCATATTTACCTAATTTGTTTACTTATTCCTTCCCAAAGTGATTTGTCCATTTCCATGTATATTCCAGCTTCTTTGATTTTGCTAAAAATATCTTTATCAATAGTAATATCCTCTTGTTCAATTACACTGCATATGGTTTCTAGAGCTAATCCCCACTCTTCATGTTCTATAAACTCTAATATGTCTTTTTCATCTTTCAATGGAAGATTAGTAATATTTCTTACTATTTCTTTTAAAAGAATATTTAAATTCATAAAATACGCCCTGGTACCGTCAAGAATTTTGTGTAATGTAAGATAGATAGGGTATCTCTGAAATGGATTTGGAATGGATAGGGAACCGGTTTCCTTCACACAAGAGACTGAATATTCAGTCTCTTGTGTGGAAAGGGAAAATCCCCTTATTTTGTTTATTTACAATATTTGGTTAACAATAACGTTCTTCAAACATTCGTTGAAGGGCTTCTTGCGCTTCGGCAAATCCTCGCAACTTTCGCCCTGCCCATTTCTCGTTAAAGTCCTGTATCGTCAAATATACGACTTTTTCAGCGGCTTCTAAACTGCTCAAACTGTTCATCGGTTTTAGGCGTTTCCGAATCTCCTTGATCGTTCGTTCGATGGCATTGGTCGTATAAATCACACTTCGAATACTGCTTGGATAGTCCATAAAGGTGAGAAGGACATCCAACTCATTTGCCCAAGATTGGACTTCCCTTGGGTATTTGTGAGACCATTTGGATTGAAACTGTTGAAACATCTCCAATGCGATTTCTTTATTCGGAGAACGATAAATGAGTTTCAGGTCCTCCGCCATTTCGAATTGATCTTTTTTCCGAACACGGCTGAGGGTGTTGCGGACTTTGTGCACGACACAGCGCTGCACATCGGCTTTCGGATAAACCGCCTTAAAGGCTTCCTCCAGCCCCGGAAGGCCATCGAAGACGCCAAGAAGCACTTCCTTGACGCCTCTTTGGTAGAGCTGTTGGAGAATCTCCTGCCATACATAGGCGCTTTCTTGTCCTCCTACGAAGAAATCAAGAATTTCACGATACCCTTCTTCGTTCACCCCCAATACCACATAAATAACTTCTTTCTCTACCGTATCCCGGCGAAGTTTCACGTACAAGCCGTCCAAATATAAGACCGAATAACGCTGGTGTAGTGGACGAGCGTGCCATTTCTCGATGTCTTCCTTCACGACATCGGTAATCCGGCTGATCGTCGCAGGAGAATAGGTGCTTCCTAGAATTCGTTCGATAAACTTGCCAATTTCCCGTGTACTCATGCCACTTTGATACATCCTAATGATTGCTTCCTCCAGCCAGCCGGTGTGCCGTTGGTAAGGGGCAAACAACTGTGTTTGAAATTCCCCGTTTCGGTCTCTTGGAACCAAAAGACCCTCAATCCGGCCATATTGTGTATCTAGATTTCGCTGATAGTAGCCGTTTCTCATATTCGGCGTTCCAGCCTGTTCGATTTCGAGGAAATTTTTGATTTCTTCCCGCATAATCAGTTCTAATTTTTCTTTTACAAACTGACGAATGGCATTTTCCAGTTGATTTGCCCAGTCGACATTCGGTATACTTCTTTTAGACATAGGTAGGGTACTCCTTTCTCTGGAATGTGTTGTGGTCCAAATCAGAGAATACCCTACCTTTTTTCTTTTGTTCTAGCAAAATGCTTTACACAAAATTTTATACATCATCTACGCCCTCCTAAAATTAGTTATTTAATAGGGAATGCAGTTATTATATCTTTTATCTGTAATTACCTTTATTTTAATTCCATCCCTAATTCCTATAACCTCATATCTTTGGACACTCTTAACAACTCTCCCCCTCTTCCATTTTAGTGTAGAATCAGTAGCTATATCTGATACATTGTGCATTACCCTTTCCGCACTCTAGTTTTTAGGGAATAATGTTTTATTAGGGTTTCCAGTTCCAGGCCATAAATGCCCACCACCTGTTTTATCTCCGTAAAGTATATGCTTTGTTCATTTTTACTAGCTATATTTACAAAATTAGCTTTTCCCTTACCCTATGTAGTAATCTTAAAAGCTATTATAAAAAAGACCACCTATTAAATTACCTTTCGCTCTGTTATATTCGGCAATTGATAAGCCGTTTTATGCTTCATCATGCCATAAATAATATTTACTAGCCTTCTCATGATACAAACCAACGCTTGTCCTTTTGTTTTGCCTTCCTTTCGTTTGCGTTGGTAGTATTCATAAAATACAGGATTTCTTGGCTTTTTACTTTCTTTTGCCACTTGTATTTGCTGTATCGCTAATTGATAAAATAACGCATGTAACGTTCGATTGCCTTGTTTGCTTTTGTGGTCTTTTCCTTTTCCTCCAGAGCCAAAATGCACAGGCGCAATTCCCGCATAACGAGCAAGTTTATTGGCATTTGGAAAACGCTGAATATCTCCAATCTCGGCAACCAAGGCGGATGCTGTCACTACATCACCCCCCGGCATTGTCTCCAGTTGGTAATCGAGTAATTTCATTAATTTTCTTAGTTCTCCTTCGACCAATGCCATTTCCTGCTTTTTAATGCGCAAATCTCTCACCATGCTTTGCACGAGGAAATCCCGTGTTTCTTGGTATTGTTTGGTGGTCGTTCCATCTGTTTTCACAAGTTCTAGTATTTCTTTTGCTTTCTTGCTTGAACAAGTGTTGTGGCTAACAGCTTATAAAAAAGCAGTAAGCTCATCTATCCTTACTCCCTCTAAATACGATGGTGACGGATATCTTTCCCAAAATGCTAATGCTGTTTTTCCGTCTACTTCCGCAAAAAATTTCTTATAGCTGGAGATATGTATCAAATTCCAACCATGTTTTTCGCAATACGCTTGTATTTCCTCCTCTTGGTATTTCAAGCTATATCCATCTTTTGCTTGCCCCTGTGTCGAGACTCGTATATACCCGACAACATTCAATGTTACATCCCCCGTTACGAAAATTACAATTTATGTAACGCTTGTTAACAATGACGAGTATTATACGACCGTCTCTAGTGAAAATACAATACAAAAGTAATTTGCCAGCTTTTTATTGTCACAGTCAGTTAAAAGTTTATCCCCTCTTTCTCGCCACGAGAATGCGTTCTCTCGTGTTTTAAAGCATACTCGAAGGGTATTAGTGTTGTTAATAGTTTCACCATGCATCACAGCCAAACTCATAGTAGGCGGAACCATTATGAAGTCTGAATTAAAATGTTGGTAAAAACGATATATAAATTTTCTCGTAATTGCACTTTATTATTTGATACATCTGTTAGTTTTAAAATAAAAACCTTGAAAGGCATAAAGCCAATTAAGGTAATATAATTTATTAGAAGCCTTCTTTTTGTTCCACTGATACATTGTATCTCAAATTCAAAAATTACTTTAAAAGAAAGTTATAAATGGTATTTTAGCAAATACAAAATCATATCTCTAAACTTGTTACCTATTCTCTTCATCATACTCCAAAAATAGGTCTTGTAAATCTCCATTAATTGGTTCATTATTATCGTTAATTGTCACTTTAAACTCAATATCCTCTTCTCCTATTGATACTACCCCATCTAACACCCCTAAAATATTAGATACAGCATCCACTTCTACTTGTTCGATTATTTTAAACAATATTTCTTTATTTTTATCTGATAGTTCTGAATAAAACATCAATGCTTCTTTCCAATAGGGGTCTGTAACTTCATTAATATCAGTATTATTGAATATATCTCGATAAAAATTACGATTTTCTTTTATAATTGACTGATGTAAAAGTTTAACAAACTCTTCTTTATTCATATATCTCATCTCCTTCTCAGGTACTGTCAAGAATTTTGTGTAATGCAAGATAGATAGGGTATCTCTGAAATGGATTTGAACACGGCTGAGTGTGCTACGGACTTTGTGAACGACACAACGCTGCACGCCGGTTTTCGGATAAACCGCCTGAAAGGCTTCCTCCAGCCCCGGTAGTCCATCGAATACGCCAAGCAGCACTTCTTTTACGCCTCTGTTGTATAGTTGTTGAAGAATCTCCTGCCATCCATAGGCGCTTTCCTGTCCTCCTACGAAGAAATCAAGAATTTCACGATACCCCTCTTCATTCCCCTTAACACCACATAAATGACTTCTTTCTCTACCGTATCGAGGCGAAGTTTCACATACAAACCGTCCAAATATAAGACCGAATAACGCTTGTGCAGTGGACGATGGCGCCATTTTTCGATGTCTTCCTTTACGACATCGGTAATACGGCTGATCGTCGCGGGAAAATAGGCATTTCCTAGAATTCGTTCGATAAACTTGCCAATTCCCGCGTACTCCTGCCACTTTGATACATCTTGATGATCGCTTCCTCCAGCCGGTGTGTCGTTGATAAGGGGCAAACAGCTGCGTTTGAAATTCCCCATTTCGGTCTCTTGGGACCAAAAGACCTTCAATACGACCATATTGCGTATCCAGCGTTCGTTGGTAGTAGCCGTTTCTCATATTGGATGTTTCCGCCTGTGCGATTTCGAGGAAATGTTTGATTTCTTCCCGCATAATCAGTTCTAATTTTTCTTTCACAAACTGACGGATGGCACTTTCCAGTTGATTTGCCCAGTCGACATTCGGTATACTTTTAGACATAGGTAGGGTTCTCCTTTCTCTGGAATGTTTTTGGTCCAATCAGCGAATACCCTACCTTTTTTCTTTTGATCTAGCAAATGTTTTACACAAAATTTTATACATCATCCTCTCAGACATTGTAATATTCTATAACTGAATATTTAATTTATTATCTTAATATCCCACCTTTCGAAAAAATGTTTTTCATTTCTATCCTCTTCTTTAAGAAATTACTACTGCCTCCCCCAAAAAGTTTCTATCTCTTTAGACGCTTTCCTTGTTTCAGTGCCCATATACTTAAGAGCCTTTTTCAATATTTCTGGTTCATCACCCAATCTCGCTAATATTGTTAAGGTAATAACTTCCTGAACATCTGTGTCCCCTTTCTTTAGCATGAATTCTATAAAATCAAAAATACTTCTCAACTTTTCCTCTTTCCCACTATTTATTAACGCTGGTAAATCTTCATTCAACGTTTCACCAAAAAACACATGCGGTAAAAGCTCCCCATTAAACTCGATATGTTCAATATATGATGCTTGATACTCCGGAAATAGTTCCAAAAATTTCTTAGTAAAAACGTCAACGGTAATTATAATTATTCCCTCCAATCTATTTTCCATTTAAAGCTCTCTTTAATTCTATTAATAAATCATTTGCTATTTCTCTTTCCTTTGGATCCAAATTCTCTTTCATTAAAATATTTTCTAAGTTCCTTATTCTTTCTTTTGCCTTTTGAATATGAGACTTTCCTCCTGTTAAAATTCCTTTTTTAGCTTCTAGCCTTACTGCTGCTGCAAGACTTCCATCACCTACTGTCGCAGTTGGACGAAACATTTCGTTGATAGTATTCCGTAACTTTTTATTTGTAACTTGATTTAAAAGTTGATCTCTCCTGCTAAGCTTTCCTGTCCCCTTATATACGGCACCCCCCGCTTCTTTCCCTACTTCACCTCCGACTTGACTCATCGAAATGCACACCGAGCTGGCGGATTCTTCAGCGATTCCTATCATCCGCCCACTTGGTACCGCTCCAACTCCATCGATGGCTAGCTCCGGCCCCATCAGGACAGAACCAACATTTTCCAGAAAGTTCTCCCATTGTTTTTTAAACGACCGGATTGTTTCGGTGATTGGTCCTTTGATGACTTGGTGATAGATCGTTTGGAAAGCCCCTTTGATTTTATCAACATTCAGGACGTTTTTCGTTTTCGAGATCCATTTCAAAACCTCCGCTGCTGTTTCTGCCGCTTTCAATCCTTTGATCCCTGCTTTACCGGCGACGCCTGCTCCTTTGGCTGGAGGAATGATGGACAACAATAGCATTCCCCCCGCAAACAGACGGTCTCCTACTGAAATCCGTTCTCCAGTCACTGGGTCGTATTCTCCAAACACCCGCTGCAAGTCATACCAGCCACTAAGTTCCATACCGAATTCTTTCATGTTATCGGCAAGCGTTTGGTCTGCCTGGCTTATTGCCGCGGCAGTCCGGTACAGCAATTTCTTCTGCTTCATTCAACTATTTTAACTGGTCATAGGCTTATTGGCTTGCTATTACGTCTTTATAACAGTAAAATAATGGGTGATAAACACTTGTGATCCTCATCCTAGAAAAAAGTGAGCCTTGAAAGAGTTGTTCAACTCAACCAAGGCTTCATATTTTAGAAAACTATGATAGCTAACCCTAACCTAGTTTAATTTCTTATATAGCTCATAAACATCTAATAGCAATTCACCTAGCTTACTGTTGTAATCCCATGAGTCGACAATTATATGTGGATACGATGGCGTATAATTATTTGGACAAAGGATAATACTCATTTTTTCTACTTCATCTAGTATTTTTCTCAATTGCGGAATATTACCATCCTTTCCTTCACCATTATTATGTGTAGTTATTTCTTTTATGACCTAATTTTTAATTTTTTCTGCTAACTCTAAAAATTCTATGGTTTTATCAGATCGTCCAGATTGGTTATATACCATTGCTTTCCCCCTCCAATATATCTATCTCCCATTTGCAACTGTGTTGCAGCACTACTTTTTATAATTATAGAACCAGCTCTAACTTTCCATTGCTGTATTTTTGTCATTTGGTTCCACTCAGGAGGTAATGCTAAATACTTGCGATTTATCTGTTCTGTAAAAGTTTCAAATAAATATCTTCCTTTAGCATAAGCATTTATATCATCAAAGAAAAGGAATCAGAGTTTTGTAGTCCTGATTCCTTCACGTTAACTGAATTTATACTGTATACTTTTCGGCTCACAATACACAGGGACGCAATCCAGTTTTATCTAGTGCGTTCCCCAGGTTTGTAAGTATATGGCTTATTGGTGTATTATACGATCCTGCTTTTACAAAATGTAAACTTGGTAAAAAAAATTATTGATCGTTCTCTTTAATGCTGTTTAAATATTCTTCTAAGAATTTCTTATCATCTTCATCCTCAGGAGTAAGACCCAGATATTTGTACTCCCAAATAATACTTCTTTCATGATCATCTGCATCCGATAAATCTTCATAATCATACTCAATTTTAAAATTACCCTGATTGTCAAAAATCAAAGTAAGATTTGTCCACGGATCTTGTCCGTTGTTCTTAAACTCACGCCATAGTTCTTCTAAATTATCAAGTAATTGTCTCCAAAGCTTTTTGTAATCCTCTTTTTCTATTGCAAATATATTTGGAATATCGTGGCTATAAATTGGAGTACTTCCATTAGCCGGATAATAATAAAAGAACGCCGTCCGAACATCCTCTGTGATTTCACCATACACAAAAACCTTTGACCATTCCTCTGGTATTGTTTCAATAATTGTATGTGCGATTTTTTGATAAATATTATTTAGTTTCAAATCATCCATATATTTAACCTCCAGGTTTATTTTGGAATTCTTTGTATTGCCACTTACCCTTTCCTATTTTATATTCTATGTCAAAACTTACCGGTCTTTGTGACTCACCTTTATAAACAGGTTTTATCTTCACTTCAACCAGTTTTCCTTTTTCAAGTTGTTTCCTCCACATGTTCTCGATTTTCTTCCACTCACCTTTATTCAGGTTACCATTCATAGGTACAAGATTGTCAAGGCTACCCGAACCTTTAAATATAGTTGCTATCAAATGTCCACCTTCATCATCTAGTAGTCTATCTTCTCTACCCGCCACCTTCTGGGCATGATTATTTCGTTTGGCCTCCCCCAAGTTAAGTTTACCTTCAGCATTGACAATACGTCCTTTGTCATCGGTTCTATAAGTGTATCCTGCAGGAGTTGTATACTCTACATTTGGTTTAAGTACCTTTCTCCGTCCGTCTCTGGTGTAATGCTCTCCATAGTTAACCTTAGTATGAGTATTCGTTGGTGTAGATTTACCCGTGCCCTTACCAACCACCTCATCCCCAGTTTTGCCAATCATATTCATCGTCGTTTCTTTTACTTCCCTCTCGGCTCCGCTCATCCACACACCGCGGGCCGGACCGATTCCTGCCAAGGCTGGCTGCGGTCCCTGTAGGACAGAGCCAACATTTTCGAGAAAGTTCTCCCATTGCTTTTTGAACGACCGGATTGTTTCGGTGATTGGTCCTTTGATGACTTGGTGATAGATCGTTTGGAAAGCCCCTTTGATTTTATCAACATTCAGGACGTTTTTCGTTTTCGAGATCCATTTCAAAACCTCCGCTGCTGTTTCTGCCGCTTTCAATCCTTTGATCCCTGCTTTACCGGCGACGCCTGCTCCTTTGGCTGGAGGAATGATGGACAACAATAGCATTCCCCCCGCAAACAGACGGTCTCCTACTGAAATCCGTTCTCCAGTCACTAGATCATATTTTCAAACAATCACTACACATCGTACCAGCCCATTGAAAAAGGAGACCCAAAAAATATACTAATTTACTCCTCACATAAACACGCATTATTTTACACAGCGATTAGTTTTAAAATAAAAAACCTTGAAAGGCTTATAACCAATCAAGGTTACATCTTTTTACTTTAAGTCTATTTAAAACTATCTCACATTTAATTACGATCTTTATAATTTAAAGCTATTTCTACTATTTCCTCTGGTGATAATTCTTCATCATTCCAAAAAATTAGGTCACTTGGAGCTGGATGCGGAACATTTTTTTCCAAAATATCAATATATTCACTTACCTCTTCATCAGATAATTTAGGATCGCATATTTTTTTTACAAGTTCAATCAATTCCTCTTTAGATAGTTTATTTTCCATAATATTCACCCTTTCTTAGGATATCAACCTTTTTTACCAAAGTGGTATACAGGGTCTAAAATTATTTGGTGCATTCTAGGTGATGTAATAATCAGATTGTCAAGATTATAAACTTCTCCACCTTTCTCAATAGGCTGTTTATGGTGAAGTATATATGATTTAAGCTTGCCGTAATGTTCAGCCTTTGGAGCAATAGGTGCGTTTCCTTCTAACATTCGTGCGATATTTCTACTCCTAAATTCTTTTGCATAACTCGAATTTGCAACGCATTTCCAAAACTCTTTTCTAAAGTCATCAAAAGAATTAAATCTTTTTCCAACAAGTTTATCTCGAATCTCTTTTGGAATAATTCCAATGGCACCTTTATTGTACATTAGTTTTGTTTGCTTTGAAGACTTCTATCGAACTTAAAACTTTCACTCACTACTCCAGGCTTATTCCTAGGACTTTCATTTTTTCCTTTACCTATCCCTTTACCAACCACCTCATCCCCGGCTTGACTCATCGAAACGCGCACCGAGCTGGCGGATTCTTCAGCGATTCCTATCATCCGCCCACTTGGCACCACTCCAACTCCATCGGCGGCTAGCTGCGGTCCCTGTAGGACAGAACCAACATTCTCGATAAAGTTCTCCCATTGTTTTTTGAACGACCGAATTGTTTCGGTGATTGGTCCTTTGATGACTTGGTGATAGATCGTTTGTAAGGCCCCTTTGATTTTATTAACATTCAGGACGTTTCTCGTTTTCGAAATCCATTTCGAAACATCCGCTGCTGTTTCCGCCGCTTTCGCTCCTTTCACCGCTGCTTTACCGGCGACACCCGCTCCTTTGGCTGGAGGAATGACCGACAACAATAACATTCCTCCCGCAAGCAGGCGGTCTCCTGCCGAAATCCGTTCTCCAGTGATCGGGTCGTATTCTCCAAACACCCGCTGCAAGTCATACCAGCCAAGAAGCTCCAGACCGAATTCTGACATGTTGTCGGCAAGCGTTTGGTCTGCCTGTCTTATTGCCGCGGCTGTTCGATACAGCAATTCCTCCGCTTCATTCAGCTTTTCTTCATAGCGCCGGAGACAATGAAGCAGTTCGTCTGTAAGCTCCTGAATAGCGGCAGAGCCGATGCCCGGAATCTCCATCACTAAAGAGGGCAGTTCCCAGGAAAGTGAGGTTCGCGCACGCGGCAGGCGTCTTCTGCATCGGGGACATGCTTTGCTACCGTTTCCAGCTCTTCCGGATTGACTCGAATCGTCAGTATTATAGCTCCACTATCTTTCGCTAAATTTAGGCGATTTCCTTTCTCATTTCATAAAAAAGAGTACCTGCACAGGGTAAATATGAAGATTGGCGCAATTTCAGAAAACAGCCCCAAAATAATCTGAAAAAAGATAACGAAATTAATATGCTAATTTACAATTAGGGTTATATTTTGTTAGTAACGAAGAAAGTGGCTTATTCGGCACTGGGTATCCCCCGCCAAAAAAGAAACCTTGAAAGGCATAAAACCCATCAAGGCTGAAAATAGAAGTAATCTAACAACTAATATAGATAATGTTTGCTGAATATTGATTGACCAAGTTAAGAGATTCTAATACTTATTCTATGGGTCCCATAAATTGGGTGATTAAATAAATATGCTCAATCAGTTTAACTTTTTTCATGTTCTCTACTTTTTCTAGTCCACCTAATCCAAGAAGAGGTACATAGCCAAAACACTCATCAAACTTTGGTTCCCCATATCTCTTAACCGCCTCTGGATAAGGAAACCAATTTAATTCCTCATCTAAAAAGGCCTCATCGTTTAAATCCTCAAAGAAAAAATCAAATCCAGCTGAAATAACATGTACCTCATTTTTTCTAAAGTTCAACAGGTTTAAATATCTCCCCTTTTCCCAAACGATTATATCTCCCATTGATGTAGCGAACAACGGAATGGCTTCTTGATATCGTATATTACGTCTTCTAAAAGATCTTGAAATTTATCAGGGTTAACTATTTTTAGATAACCTTGTAATACACTACCAAAACCGTATTGTTTCCAAATGTCAACAACTTCTGAAGGAATTCTCCCTTTATACTTCTCAACTGTTGATATGGGGACTTTCCCTTCTAATTTAAAATGATTAAATATATTTTGTGCATCTCCCATTAATAAGTCACCTCAATATTTTAGTTTGATATTTTTAATTTAATATTTAAAAAGGTCGATTCTCTTTCTTCTTGAGTCATTGTTTTCGCAATATCTCTAATGTTTGTATCTAAATCTTTAATCCTAGATTTCCATTGAGAACCAATTGATGAGTTTATTTTCTTATTTCCCATTTCACCAATATGGCGGAGGGCCACTTTACAAAACAAACTTTTTCATGCGGGGAACGATTACGGTGAAGAGGATGATCAGAAAGACCAAAACGAAAAAGCCAACCAACCGTGGCAGAAGCGATGATGATATTGGTTCCGTCCCATCCCATGTTGACGAGACGGAACCGATTTGTTTGCTTAGGCTGACAAAAGAAAATAGCTGCATAAACAAGAGTTTTTCTTTCTGTTTAACGTGTCTGTTTTCATGACATAGCACCAATTTAAAAAGTTGAATTCTTAAATTTATGGCACTCTATCACAATAAAACGTATCTTACTCTCCAATTAATTACAACACTTTAACTTTGATTTAAGTTATACAAAATAGTACGTATGAACCAATTAAGTCTATCACTATTCATTTTCCTCATAGCATGTTTTCTAACAAACTCTTGAATATCATCCCAATTATCAAGTTGGAGAATTTGTTCTAACTCTTGCTGAAGGTTTTGTCGATATTTACTCTTTTCAGTTAAATTAAATTCTTTAACTATTGTTTCTAATTCCTCATAGTTAGCACTTGGGTTAAAATAACATTCAAGAAAATATCTGAAAGTATCGTATTTCAAATCTTCATTCATGATATCACCCTCTATTTTTATTTAACAATAGGAAATGCAGTTAATATTCTGAATCCTAGTTCCTGAGTTGAATCCCTAATCAATACTACTTTAGAATCTGTTAGGTTATAAATAACATGTTTTTTATTTCTAAGAACCCCTTTTCCTATTGGATAATTGTGTGATAGATATAATCATTGTTGCTTTATCTAGAAATTCTATAATAAAGTGCCTCAAAAGAGATTTAATATCTCCTTTGAGGCTTCATATTACCATATAACCAGCTTCTTTTATCTTTACCAACCCATACTTCCCCTTCATGGTATATTTCTATTACATATCCTGAAGCTGGTGAAAAAATCCAAGTATCAAAACTAACCGCAGTAACATCATCAATTACTTCTAGAACCTTTTTTAATTAGACTTTATAATAGGTAAAGTCCCCTCATTCCAAATTACATAAACAACTGCACCAAAATTTTGGAAATACCTTTCCAGATAAGCAGTTATATCATTTACGGTGTTTACATTTTCTTTTTTACTAATCTTGTCCCAATCAATACGCCCCCATTCAGTAAACGGAAAAGCGCTTTCTAATATATCAAGAATTTTCTTTTTTTGCTATCAGTTAAAATTTCAGCATCTTCACCTAAAGCTTCAATACATTCATCTAATAAAGTCATTCAAATTCCCCTTTATCTATTCAAGTATTCTAAATAAGCTCAAAAAACACTTTCATTACCTTCAAAAGATATTACATATTTTTTATCTCAAGACCTTTACCATTACATTACGGAAATCTTCTACAACAATCGGAACAAGGTAACTGATGATGTTTCAATTCTTTAAGCTGATGGAAATCATAAAATAGGGCATCTTTTTTAAACTCCTGTTGTGCGTACGATATGACTTAAAAAAATTATCATATAGGAGTTTCGTAGATTATGTGTATATATCACTCTAACGGTTTATTCCGTACTCCATATACATTAAAACCCCCTCATTTCTGAGGGGGAATTAAAGATCTCAATCATCTAAATGGTCTTCAATTTTTCCAAACTCAGTACAGCCTATTATCATTTCACAACTTTTTGAGGTAAGAAATATTCCCATTGATTGACTAATAAATTGTTTATCTGAAGGAACTAGATGAATATGCTTACCATCCTTAAACCGCTTAGATAATCTAATTAATTCAGTTCCAAGCCCTATTAATGCTTCTTCACTTAATTCAAATATCACTCTACAATTAGAGGTTATGTCCTCACCTTTAGTATTAAATACTTTAATCTGTGCGACATTTTTGCCTTCCAAGTCGAATTCATCTTCATCGTCATTTTCAAGGTTAATAATAATATAATCTTCCAAGTTATCCCTCCTAGCATTAGTCTAATATTTCTATTACTTTACCATTATTATCAATGATAATATGGAAATTCTCTTTTTGTTTCCATCTACCACTTTTAGTCGGAACATGTATTTCCACGTTATAATGGTCGACAGGTTGTCGATATTTCTTACCGATAGGATGTGCATGCTCTCCAACATCCCTTCGGAAAATAACTTTACTACCATCATCTAATATAGTTTCTAATCTATCCCCTACTCTTTTCGAGTCACGTAGAACCTGTTTTAATTTATCAATGTTTTTAATATTACCATTAATTTTTCCCTTACCCTTACCAACCACCTCATCCCCAGTTTTACCAATTATGTTCATCGTCGTTTCTTTTACTTCTTTTTCGGCTCTGCTCACCCACACACCGCGGGTCGGACCGATTCCTGCCAAGGCCGGCTGTGGTCCCATCAGGACAGAGCCAACATTTTCGAGAAGTTGCTCCCATTGCTTCTTGAACGAACGGATTGTTTCGGTGATTGGCCCTTTGATGACTTGGTGATAGATCGTTTGTAAAGCCCCTTTGATTTTATCAACATTCAGGACGTTTCTCGTTTTCGAAATCAATTTCGAAACATCCGCTGCTATCCCGGCCGCTTTCGCTCCTTTCACCGCTGCTTTACCGGCAACGCCTGCTCCTTTAGCTGGAGGAATGACCGACAACAATAACATTCCTCCCGCAAACAGGCGGTCCCATCCTGAAATCCGTTCTCCGGTGATTGGGTCGTATTCTCCAAACAATCGCTGCACATCATACCAGCCACTAAGCTCCAGACCAAATTCTTTTATGTTATCGGCAAGCGTTTGGTCTGCCTGTCTGATGGCCGCGGCTGTCCGGTACAGCAGTTCCTCCGCTTCATTCAGCTTTTCTTCATAGCGCCGGAGCCAATGAAGCAGTTCGTCTGTAAGCTCATGGATGACGGCAGAGCCGATGCCCGGAATCTCCATCACTAAAGAGGGCAGTTCCCAGGAAAGTGAGGTTCGCGCACGCCGGCAGGCGTCTTCTGCATCGGGGACATGCTTCGCTACGGTTTCCAGCTCTTCCGGCTTGACTCGAATCGTCGTCATTATAGCTCCTCTATCTTTCGACGGATTCGCGCGATTTCCCTGCTTATTTCATGAAGAAGATCGTCTGCAGTCGCATAAATACGTGTCTCGATTTGCCGCAAGTCCCCGTATACCAATTCATACGCTTCCCTCGACTTCCCCTGCCAATGCGGAACATACTCGTCATTTGCGCGATAAAATGCGCGAGTGCCATGTTGAAATTCCTCGATCGCTTCTTCGACCTGCCCTTGATAGGACTGCAGGCAATGAATCATCGCCTCGTAGGCCCTGCGTTTCCATTCTTTTTCGATCGATTCCAATAAAGACGCCACCTTGATTCCTCCCCCTATTTACACGCTATTAAAATGGTAACATAAGTAAAATAAGGATAAATCATGATATATTCCTGTTTTTCTAGATGACCATCAGGACTTTTTCCTTATCTATAATTCTGCCATGCTGAACATGTCAAAGTTCCTTCGAAAATAACCTGTTTACGGAACAAACTTTTTCATGCGTGGAACGATTACCGTGAAGATGACAATAAGAAATCCGAAAATGAAAAAGCCGAACAGCCATGGCAGAAACGATGATGATATTTGTTCCGTCTCGTCCAATGGCTGGCGAGACGGAACCGATTGTGTTGAAGTGTTAGCAAACAATCGCAGCTTTTCCGCTTTGACGGCAATCGTATTCGTTTCTTTTTCTCCCGATAAAAACAACTGCGCTTTTGTTCGCTCAAAGAAAGAAGAGGCCGGTCTTTGAAATGTCAGCGATGTTTGCACCTCTGGCAAATCTCTCTTTTCGTCAAGCAGCGACTCTTCATGAAGATAATCGGTGCGCAATTCGATGTCCTGCCGCTGATATTGATTTGGTTCAATTTCCGGCCACTCATCCGATTCCGCGTAAACCGTCATTCCCATCGCAGCCAATACAGAGCAGAGAAAGGGGAAACAGAACATCATAAGACGTCTTCTACCCTTCATATGTTTCCGCCTCCTTCTGCAGAGCGTCCAGGCGCTGCTTCAAAAACGGAACAGCGGACATAAGCACGGTAACAACTCCTAACGTAATGACAGCTGGATAAAATGCTTGCTGGTCTCCATATTGAATCGACATATATGTTTCTGATATCGGATGATCAAAGCTAAAGTTAGGCAATACTAAGTCGAGTAATGGAGTAATGAAAAACAGGATTAAGCCGACTCCGAGCACCCAGCCGGTAAACGGTCCGATGAAAAAGGCCAAGCGAACAATGGCGGAACAGAAAAATAATAAGATAATGGTAAAAATGCTCCATTTAAGCGCCTGCACCTCTTGCATCGGATAAATTCGCAATCCATATGTGCTGATGATGAAACCAACAAGCAAGTTCATTATGATCAGCAATGCCAGCTGCAGCATAAGCGGCACGGAAGAATAATAATGCAGGAAAAACCCGATGAGCATGCCGCAGAGCAAAACAATGACAAGCATCACGACAGGCGGCGTGTACGTTGCTTTCTCTTTCGGAATATCTCCGCTTACTTGTACCGGATTGGTTAAATAATCATACACATATCCGTTGGTTTGTTTGTCAACCATCGTATTGTCTAACAGACGATAAACATCGTTTTTAATTTGTTTGGTTGTATTGACATTAGTTGCCCATTTGTTGTTTAACTCATCCGCCCGTCCTTGGACCGATGCCACTTTTTCATGCATCTCATTGGTGTAATCGATAATCCGGTCTTGCCCTTCGGCAATGGAAGTGACTAAATCAGAAATTTGTGTGATATCTTGCAGCGTATTTTGCTGGATGGCAATAACAAATTCACCATTGTCGGCTCCCACCGTTGATTGTATGGTTCCTTCTTCATCCATGGTTTGCTGGAGCTGTGCCGTTACTTCATTCGCGGCATCGTTTAGTGATTGCAATTGTCCCATCAGCTCTGCTTGCATTTTTTCCACATTTTTATCATACTCGAATGTTACTTCCACAAAAGAATGGACGTTGTTTTCGACCGCTTCTGCGCCGTGCAAAGAAGTGGCCGAGCCATCCTGCAGCTGATAAATTCCGCTATGAATATTCAATAAAGTTTGGAAAATATCTGCTTTTTCCTTCCAATTTAAAATCAGCTGATCCACAAGTGCTTCATCAAAATTCTCCATTCGCTTTAACGTATCTTCAAAAACCGATAACCAATAGAAATATGCGAGGAGATCATTCATGTTTCTGCTTTGAATAGCCGGCTGAAATTGTGCTGATAATTGTTGTTTTCGCTCTTCGGATAACGACGGAGACTGAAGAATCGCTTGTTCTTTTTCGACAATTTGTTGCACCACTGTTTCTTCCGATTGTCCGCTGTCATTATTCGCTAGCGCGGCCAACTGTTTTGCCAATTGCGCGTATTTTTCTTGCCATTGCTGCTCGAAGGCTAACTGCTTTTGCCATGCTTCTTTTGCTTTTTGCATTTCCACTTCCAGCTGATTTATGGCATTGTCAATATCCCCCCAGCTTCCCGATGCATCTTGCCCTTCCTTCGTCTCTTGCGGGAGTTGCGGTTTCGCCGTTCGCAACTCGGTCTTTAAAGATGCCAGCTGCTGCTCGAGCCTATCCAGCCACTGCCCGTTCCCTGATGGCTGTGGCAGCTCTCCCGGCCCCGGCTGTTCATTCGGTGCTGACGGAGCGGTGGCAGATTGCAGCCGCTGACGGAGCGGAATAAGTTTTTGCTGCACTTCGTCCAATATCTTTGCATCTGTTTGTTGCTGATATTGACGGATGAGGTCTTTTTGCGACTCCAAGAGCCGTTCATAAACATTTGAATTTTCCAGCTGGTTATAGAGACTTGTCAGCGCCGTATGGCTGTCCGTAACCATATTGCGCAATTTAGACACAGATTGCAGCAAGGTTTGGCTGCTTAATTCCAACTCCGGTCTGACATTCCATGGCCGTTCTACGACGGAACGCAATCCCCCGCTTATCATCGTTTCATACTGCCGAATTCCTTGTTGAATGATGTCATGCTGCCGTTGCTGATACTCTTTATACATCTGAATATCTTCGATAAACGAAGCAATTTCTGCTTCCGCCTGCTCCAAACCTTTCAACGTGTCATTGGAGGAGCTTTCGGCATTTTTCGAAGATGAAAGCAGTTGTTCAAGCATCTTCTTTTGGCTCTCGATCTCTTTTGTTAATTTGGCAGAGCTGGGAGTGTAAAAATCGTACATCGTCTTTTGAAAAGCGATTTCTTTTTCCAAAATAGCGCTAAATTTTTTGCGAATATCTTCTACCGCTTGGCCGACATAACTCCAATACAGCGTAGACATTTTTTGGTTGATCGTATTTTTCGCCGCTTCTAGTTCTCTCTGTACCTGCTCCCGATTTTTCGCCTCAAGATTTGGCTGGATTTTATATTGGATGGTTGCCTTAAGCGGCTTTTTCTCATTAAAGGTCAAAATGTTTCTCGAAAAATCGGATGGCAAATACACAACAGCGTCATATTGGCCGTCCGCCAGCCCTTTTTCCGCTTGGCTGCGATTGACGACAGACCACTGATAATCAGAATCGTCATCAAGAGCTGGTACAATTTCTTTGCCGAATTCGTATGTTTTTTTATTATAATCAGCTCCTACATCTTCATTAACTACCGCGATTCGGTTCGTCGTCCGTTCTGTTACCTTCATCGGGTTATGGCCAATGAACGTAAAGAACAGTACAGGAAGAGCAACAATAAACACAATTTTCGCAATCAACTTGACGATTTTCCATTTTTCCGTCATATGATCCACCTTATTTCCTTTATTCTGCTTTTGGGATTTGTATTTTCTGTTCTTTGCCATTGGCGACAAAATAGCCGAACCCTGGGTCCACTTCCGGTTCATGTCGCGTAAATGGCAATGCAAACAAACTTTGTTCCGATTTTTTCATGACGAGGATCGCTTGCCGAACTTGTTTCAGTTCAGTTGTCAGCGCATCAAAACCTTTCGTAAATTCATTTGCGTTTCCTGCAACAATGACACTAAATCCAAGATGGCTGTACCGCTTCATCATCATCGCGATTCGCTCGTGAATTTTACTATCGGCTGACTGCTGAAGCCGAGAAAGGCTATCCGCGACGAAAACAACAGGTGAAAAAGCTTGGGCATGAACATCCGCTTTCCCAATTGCCGCTAAGTACTCTTTCTCCCTCTTCTGCAGTATTCCGCTCGCTTCATCCAGCCAATGGTGCATTTGCTCTTTTGTTTCTATATAGGTAACGTTTTCTTTATTAGCGTATAAAGCAAGGCCGCGGTCCACTCCATCAAACAGCCCGATGCCTGCCGTCGGCTGGGCGAGCAATGATTCCAATATCAATTTGATCGCATTCGTCTTCCCTTTGCGCGGCTGCCCTATTACAAGGCAATGCGGATTGGTTTGTATATGAAGGGAAACCGGGCGAACCGTCTCTTCATCAAGCCCGATTGGAATCAAACCAGGCTGTCGCTGAACGATATACGTTTTCGCAAAGAGCGCAAACGGCAATTGCGCTGGAAGCATTGGAATCGGCTGCGGCTTGCGCATGCTTTTATATTTTTCTGTCAGCTTTGCGATCTCTTCTTTCATATTTTCAAGCACCGCGATGTCATCTTCCCCATCAGCCGGAAGATAAATTTGCGTTAAAACCGCTTGCTCTTTTTTTATGAGCGCCCGCCCTGGAACCGGCTCGACCTCGTACGGAGTTCGTCCAATGATGGAAAACCGTTCCGAACTGTCAAGGAAATAATGAACGATTTTTGTTTTTAAATTGTTCATGAGCGGCGGGCGAACTCCGCTAACCCTTGTTGCCGTTATCATCAAAAATATTCCAAGCGATTGCCCGTCTCGGGCATATTGAATGAGCTGTGTTTCCAGCTCCGGCATTTCTTCTTTGACAAGATCAAAGTTGTCAATCGCGATAAAGATAATCGGGAGCTTTTCTTCAGAAAGCGTGTTATACCATTTAATCGTGCTTACTTCTTTTTCCATGAAACGCTGTTTTCGCTGTTCGATCTCTTCTTTCATTAACTTCATAAATTTCTCAATCTTCTTTTCATCATCGAGCCGAAAATAATCAGCTGTATGCGGCAATTGCCGCAGCGGCAGCAACGCGTTGTTTCCGAAATCGAAAATGTAATAATGAAGCTGTTCTGGACTATAGACGGACGCAAAGCTCATTAACAATGTCATCGCCGTTGTCGATTTCCCATATCCCGCAGAACCAAAAATGCCGACATTTCCATCTTCCATCCATTGATATAAGTAGTCTGATTGCCGCTGCAGTTCCGGTTCATCTTTTAGACCAATTGGAAAATAAACGGTGTCTCGTTCTTGCAAAGCAGGACGATGCAGGCGCGAAGATAACGGCGGCAGCCATGGGCTCGGCAGCTTTTCGATCCCGAGTTGCTGCTGCGTTTTGATAATTTCTTGAACAACCATTTCGATTTCTGTTTTTTGTTTTTTCTTGTTTTTCTTCATTTCCGCGTCAATATTCGAAACCGGAACAAGCCCTAAATCTGTGACAATATAAATCTCATCTTCTGATTCAACGCCTTCTTCCATATACGGCGCACCGCTCCATGCCGATTGAAATAACTCATATACCTCATTATTTCCAACTTGAAGATACGCACGTCCTGTTACCGTAATTGTAGCCGCATCGCCGTTTTTCAATATTTCCTTACTGTCGCTAGCATCTTGCACTTTTAAACTGATGCGAAAGCGGGCATTGCTCCAAATTTGCTCGTCAATGACTCCTTTCGGCTTTTGTGTCGCTAAAATAAGATGGACTCCCAGGCTGCGGCCAATCCGCGCCGCACTCACCAATTCGCGAATAAAATCCGGTTCTTCGCTTTTTAATTCAGCGAATTCGTCAGCGATTAAGAATAGATGGGGAAGAGGCTGTTTCGCTTTTCCTTGTTTATATAACTCCATATAATCATTGATATGATTGACTTCATATCTATCAAACAAGCGCTGCCGCTTTTTCAGCTCACTGTTAATGGAAGCCAGCGCGCGGGCGCTGAAGTTTTTGCTGCCATGAATATTAGTAATCGTCCCTAATAAATGCGGAATGTTTTTAAACGGCTGCGCCATTCCGCCTCCCTTATAGTCAATGAGCAAAAACGCGACTTCATGAGGGTGAAAATGCACCGCCAATGACAAAATGTACGTTTGCAGCAGCTCACTTTTCCCCGATCCTGTCGTCCCCGCGACAAGCCCGTGCGGACCGTGCGCTTTTTCATGCAAGTTCAGCTCCACAACGTCTTTTTTGCCTTTTAATCCAATTGGCACGGCCAACGAGCGCGAAGGCTGATGAATCATCCAATTTTCCTTTATATTTATCTCTTCCGCTTTCTTCACTTGAAGCAATTCGAGAAACGTGACTTTTTCCGGAATAGAATTATGCATCCCTCTTTGATGATCTAAAGAGCGCAATAACCGTGCGAACCGCTCGTTTCCTTCCCGTGTATGTTCATCGAGGGTAAACGGAATATGCGCCGCTTTCCGGTGCTGGATTAAAATTTCTCCATCCCGCTCGTTAATATATTGCACGAGCGTATGAATGTTTTCTGTTAAACTTTCCTTTGTATCGGAAGCAAAAATCACGGAAATACCGACTTCTTCGTTTTTTTCCTCCAAATATTCCAAAATGACATGCTCCGCAATTAAAGAGCGGTTGGCGACGATAAACACAAAATGCGGGGAAAACCGTTTTTTCTCTTTTTCTTCGTCCAAGTCGCGCTCCCTCAACATTTCGTAAATGGACGATAACAATTGGTCACGCGTCTGTTCGTTATAAATAAATCCTTTCGCGAAAGAATTGGGCAGTTGGAAATGCGGAAGCCATTTCATCCATTCCCAATCCTTATAATCCTTTTCAGAAAAGATGGCCACAAACCGTACATCATGGTAACTGTGGAAAAAGGCGATTTGCCCAACAAGCTGCTGAATCTCATGATTAACAATCGCAGTTTTCCCGATCATTCCCATCGCCCCGCTGGACAAATCAATCGTAAGCGGCACATTTTTAACGGTTTGATAAGTTCGCGCCATCTGTTGGGCCTGCTCTAATAAATCGTCGATTTCCCGGTTGGCCAAATCCCCCATACTTACCGACACTTCATAGGTAGATGGGACATCCGCTTTTCCGATGCGAAGATGAAGGAAATCGTCGCTTTCCATCGTTCGTTCCCAAATGCGGTCGCTAATCTGCAAGGCAAGCGATTTCATCTTTTCAAAGGACGGAAAGTGATAATATAGCACGTTTCTTTGTTTCTCGGACAGCGCATGAAGCTCTTCCCGCTTTTGTGTCAAATAATTTGTATAAATGCGCCGGCGCTTCTCTTTCCGTGTTTTGCGATTTTTTCTTTCCCGAAAATATTGCACCGTCGATGTCACCAGCGTTGTCGCAAACATCACGATCGAAATGAGAATAAAGATACCCCGCGGTTGAATGAAAGCAATAATTCCCATCACAAGCAGCATCAGCAACGGCGGTAAAATCATAAGCCATAAGCCGCGCTGATCCCCGTCTCCTTCTTGGCTTGGAAAGGAAATCGCAACCTTTTCGCTCGGCAGTTCATAAATCATACGCGGTGTCCGGTGATAAACAGGATACTTTTTTTTCATTTCCGAAACCGGCGGCACTGTTTCCGTCAGCGAAGATGCTATCTCTTGTCCGCTCGTGACCGATAATAAATCATCCTCTAAAAACACAAATTGTACATACGGACAAAGGATCACATCCCCGTTTTGCAAAGAAACCGCATCGGATATTTTCACGCCATTAAGAAACAGAGGCGATGATCGGTTTGGGATAACGAACCATTCTCCCTTCTGTTTGACAAACGATACCCTCGCCGTTTTTGTTTGAATATCTGCCTGTGGATCAGGAGCCGCCATTAATTCGGTTTTATTGCCAACGTAATAAATGTGTTGTTTTATTTCCTCGTCCAGCCACACGACCGTGATTGTTTGTCCATCCTCATCGACCGTAACGGGAACACACGGCTTCAGCTCTCCAATTCGTTTATCTCCCTGTAGTACCACCATGACAGAAGCATCAGTTTGTTTTCTTATTTCCATATATCCGTTACGAAACAAAAAAGATGGGATGGTGACATCGTGCTCCAGTTTATTTCCAATAAAAACGCAATCTTCTTGTCCTGTCAGCGGGAATAGCTGGCAAATATCTTCATAAAAAATCCATAATTGACTCATCTCATTCCTCTCCTATGATGCTTGTTTATCCATTTTATTCCATTTATTGTTTTGTTTCCACATTGTTTGGCGGCACGCTATTCGATGCAGGCGGCGTATGATTAGGTGCCGGTGTGGTGGACTGCTGCTGGTTTGGCTCTTCTTGCTTTTCTTCTTCTTCCGATTGCTGTTCCTGTTCCTCGCGTTCTCTCTTATATTCTTCTATCTCTCTATCAATTTCTTCTAACTTTTGCTTCTTCTCCTCCCCGGACAACTTTTCATCCGCCTTAATCTCTTCGCGATGTTTTAACAAGCCATACACAATCAGTTCCCGATCTTCCATCGCTCTCGCCAATTCGATCGCCTCTTCGCTTCTCCCCCGGCCGATATAAATCCAATAAAGCAAATACTGCGGGTCTGTTTTCAACGTAATATTATTTAATACTACTTTCCGTTGTTCTTCAGTAAGCGACTCCGTCATGACATAGGAAGAAGCCAGTTCATATTGCACGACATACGGCATCTTTTCTGGAGGGTAATTTTCCAGCGCAGTAATCACGTCGCTATATTTATTCTGTAAAAACAGCTCTGCACTTTGGACATATGCTTTTTGTTTTGGCTGTAAAAAAAAGACCGAATAAAACATATAAATGATAGCAGGAATCAACAAAGCTACTATCGAAAAGAAAATATATCGTTGTACGTTCCATTTTCGTTTTGGAATATGCACAGACGACTGTTCTTTCGCTTCTTCCTCATCCATCCATCGTTCTAAAATGGACAAAAGCGTTTCTAAGTTTTCTGCTTGCAACATTTCCTTGGCAATAGCGGAATATTTTAATGTTTCGTGAAATTTCAAGTATTCTTCGAATTGGTATTGCCCGTCTGTCAATGCCAGCACCGTCGCTTTAACTTCTTGAAGGAGGCGCGCTTCATCCGGCTCATACGGCGGCAGGCTCTCCTTTATTCCAACATGAAGGAAAAAAGGCTCCAACCCGTGATCAAACACGAGATTCTCCGGACAAACAATAAGGATAAACCGGCGACGCGAGTGATTTTTCACTTTTGTGACGAGTTGATATGCCGCTCTTAGCCGGGAAAGCAGCGACTTTTTCCGTACAACTGGAAACGGAAAACACGACGCGGGCGGAGTGATGGTGATTTTCACTTCATCCTCGGATATGTCAATATCCCGCAATAAATAAGAATCGATTTCCTTTACGATCTGCAACTCTAGCGGATGCTGCATTCTTAATTTCGCGCGCTGGAAGATAATCGTATAATGTTTATCCTTTGTCATTACGGCATCGATTTGCGTTTCCAAATAAGTCTTTTTCTCTTCCATAAATAATAGTGCTCCTTTTCTCTTTCTCAATGGCTACAATATCACAATGCGGTCTCCATCGGTAATTCCGCTGTCCTTTAATGTAAAATAGCCCGGGCAGACCATTTGTTTATTGTCCACCCGCACCCAGTAGCCTTCTCTTGGCGGTGCCGATATGCTTTTTAACTGCCAAACGATATCAATGAGCTTTTTGATCGAATAAAAATTGGACAGGCGAAGGTCAAATATATCCTCTGTATAATGCCGAAGATCGATGGTCACTTGAATATACATAACAATAATCCTCCCAATATAGAAAAAAGCGCCATAATCTTCTTAAGATTTGTAGCGCTTTTTTCCAAACATATCGCTCTTTATCCACGGATTTGGCTGGCGATTTGCTGATCTGTTTCTTCCAGAATCGTAGCGGAATTGTGCAATTGTTGCGCGATTTCATTCAATAGTACAGCCATTTTTTCAAATGATGGGCGCAACTCGTGATACTGCTGGATAAATGCTTCGCTGGAAGCACCTTCCCAAATTCCTTGCAGCACATTGCTCATTTGATCCAGTCTTGAAATTAATTCCGTGACATTAGAGCTTTCCGTATTATATTGTCTTGCGACTCCGCGCAACTCTTCCGGTGTTAGGCGAATCACTCCCGACATTTTCTCTCCCCCTGTATCCATATTTTCCCTTATATTTTAACGAAAAAAAGAATATTCAGTCAACAATATATAGGCAATTATATAAAAATAAGGATATAATACCAATTTTTAAATAAAATACACTTATCCATATAAGCCTTTTTCCTTAATGGGATCATAAAAAAATAAAAAAAACAGGAAAAATGAACCGTGATTATCTACTTATCTTCAGCAAGATCATCACATCATAGGACAAGGCAATTCGCTGCCGATTCATATCGGCTAGCAAATCGCTGTTATATCGCGCGGCTTTGTGCATTTCGTCCTAGAAATCCATATTTTTTACTAAATTTCTGCCTATGTGCTTAGCTATCTCATCCTTAATGGAGTTTGTCATGTTTCCTTTTTTCTTCGGATCCCCGTGCCGGCAGCTTGCGGAAAATGACAAAATTCATAAAAAAGCATGGTGAAAAACATGCATTCCCCGTTTCACCATACTTGCGCTGTTGTGATTATTTTCGCGCTTTAAACTGTTTCAAGCGCTGGATCCACTCGTCTCTTGTTTTATCTGGCATCGCCTCTCCTAATTTTGTATATCGTACAAGATATAAATCATCTCCTTGAGCAAACAAACGAGCCACTTCATGTTGATCATCTTGCACTTTCGCATCTTTAACAATGAATTCATATATTTCTTCCTGGCCTGTTGACTCAAATGTATGGAAGGTGAAGTGTCCGTTTGTCGCTTCGGCCAGCGCTTGTTTATACGCCTCTAGCCAGGATTTCAGTCCAACTGTTGAATTCATTTTTTCAAAACGATGTATCGTATATAGCTCCGTCCAGTTTTCAACACTTTCGCCCTCCAACACAAACTCCCAAATGGATTCCCCGTTAGCTGAGTCAAAGTGGTCAAGCACCCATTTTCGCTCATCAAACTTTAAATCCATTTGTTCGATTTGGTTCTTTCCATCTTGCCCATTTGTCTCCAGCGGATTGCCATTCTCATCTAAAAAAACGCTCTTTGTCATTACCGTGTTGTATATTTTCCATGTCCCTTTTTCAGGACGCAACACATGATAGCCAGTTATCTCGTTATCTCGAAACGCAGGTCCTTCGATTTTTACTGTCTTTTGTGTAAACTTCACTTTTGCTTCTTTCTCCGATTTTTCCATCACTTCAACATTGGATATCTCCGTTTTCAATTTATACGCTTTGCTGATTTCCTCTACCAATTTTCTGCTTTGTTCATAAAGAGGGGACTGCGTATGGATTGTTTCCATATATTTATCCACATTTCCCTCATCAAACGCTTTCAAATTATCATCAATAATAGCAATTAATTCTTTGTCGGACGGAATTTTTACCCGTGTTTCGCTTTCTTCCCCCGGTTTTTTGCTTCTTGTTTCCTCATGAGTGCATCCGAATAACACCAGGCTTACAAGCATCGTGATGGCCGCTAAAACGGCTCGGTATGTTTTCATAATCATTCTCCCTTCTGTTCTTGAAAGCACCATCTTATGGACACCTTTTTTCTTTTTCCATTCGAAACTGCATCATCATTTTCCCATGTATATGCATATTACCTTTTCTTTTCCCGAATGATGACATCATAATACAAAGTGATATGTTGTCCCCTCATATCATTAATCATGTTTGTATATCGCTGAGCGGCAGTATTCATTGAGTTTTTATACAGATCATTGGATAATAGATTCCTTTTTTGATACTGCTCAACCGCTTCATTGGTTTTGTCGATGATTTGCCCCCTTCCACATTTCATTTCCTGATGAATCAAATGAACCAATTCCGCGAACCCTCGCACCCCGCTCACCGCATACAATAGATCCTCTTCGGCGGTCAGATGATGAATCGAACGCTCGTCGATTTGCTTTTTGTAGTATTCTTCCGCAAAGGATTTAAGCTTGGAAGGGGGGATGGAGTAGATTAAGTTGTAATCTGACAATATATTTGGAGTAAATTTTTTAGCTAATTCATATCGAAATCTTTTATCTATATATGCCAGTTGATACGCACTGGGCGGTGCATCGTTAATGACATACACTTGGCTAAATCGATGTTCAGTGAGCTGGATCATTTCAGCGTGGTTCCCGCCCTGCGAATGACCCAATCCGATTTTTTTCAGTTCGATTGTTTGACCTTTACGCTTTAATTCTTCGGTAATGATTTGTGTTACTTTTCGGTCAAATTCCAATGCATCTCTATATTGGCTTCTGCTTTGTCCAACGAAAATCCCCAAAGCATTGTACGCCCAATCCAGTGGTTTCCATGTATCTTTTTCCCGTTTTTCGCTTCCTCGTGCGATGGTATACATTTGATTGATTCCCTTTTCTTCATCATAAAAATGAATAATCGTCCCGTCAAAGCCAGAATCGTTGACGTTTACATTTCTAAAGTCTTCCGAATGATAAACATGGATTTGGGCAGGGGGATTGCTTCCTGTTTCTTCAATGTAGATGCGCCTGATTTCCTCCGCAGTCAAATGTTTGTATTCCAAACTCATCACTCTTGCCCGCAAGAGATCTGTATCCAAAACCAGTTTCTGAGACACGGTGCTCCCACCTCCATATCCCTCAATCGTGAAATTCAATGGATTTCATCAACATTTTTGCCCTTTCTTCCTCTTTGTCCACATTGATATGGCATCCCCGGTCAGCATCCTTGCAACTGACCCCATATATAAATTGTACCCCTTGGTGGCTATGATTTGATTTTATATAGGCAAAAAATTTATAAACAATATCTTTCTTGTTATCTACAGATATATGTTGTTCATTTTTGGCAAAATAAATGGTACTGCGGTCAGCTTCTATCTTTGTGTATTCCCCATTATAATCGGCATCAGCTGATAACAAAAATAGGTCCGACTCAATATCTTCTGTCCTTAATCTATTTTCATATACCATATCAATATCGTATATGATATTCTCCTGCTCTCTCACTCCCGCAATAACGGAAGATTCATAATATTTGTCATGCTTTTCATACAATCCTCTGTTTATTTTCGCGTCTTTCGGAAACCACATCGTAAAACCGCCGGTTTTTGACTTAAATAAGTAATACCCCTCCTTCACTTCTTTTGGCGAGACCATAAATTCCCGGGTAAACTCGTCTTGAAATGCCACCGTATCCGGCAACTTCTCTGGTTGAGCTTTCGAATCCATCTCACACCCCCCGATCAATATTAACGCCAATAGCAACAAGTTCCTCCATCTCTTAAGCAAACGATGTTCTCCTTTCCCAATTATCTCCATTCTCTCTATACGTATCATATGTCAGCAGAATGTTCAACAAAAAATGTTATTATATCCATATTTAAGCAAAAAGAACTAGAAATCCGTGTGATTTTAGGCGGGAATGCAGATATTTTATGACTTAAGGCCTTGTTGCTGAATTGGAAAAATAATGTGGAGACTGGCTCTATATGTTTATTGAAGGGCGGTACACGCGGAATCTAGGAGGAAAAGGCTCACTGTCTGTCTCTTTGCTTTCCTCTGCGGCGAAGATAAAAGCACAAAATTTACTTTATTTTATATATCCAAGCGAATTCATGAAATTAAGTAAGTTATAAATGTTTTTTGTTGGAAGGTAAGGTGCTATATTTATGAAAAAAGCCGGCATCTGCCGGCTCCTTGATTATTTATATACTTTAACTTTTACTGTTCTCACACCCCATTGGATAGCTTTTGCTTTTGTTGGCATGAATACGTCAATTTTGTTGCCTCTGATTCCGCCTCCTTTATCAGCTGCAACCGCATAGCCGTAACCTTCCACATAAACCTTTGAGCCTAACGGAATTACCTTTGGATCAACGGCAATAACTTTCAGCGAAGGATTTTTCTTTAAATTTAAGCCTGTAGCCGTTATCCCGCTGCACCCTTTGCAGTTTACTGTATAAGCATATGCTTTAACGGTGATTGTTTTGTACGCTGCTGTTTTGGCTGCCGCCTTTTTTACTGTTGTTTTAGCAGCCGCTTTGGTTGTCGTTCCTGAAATCTTTAAAACCTGCTTTGGTTTGATCAAATCGCTTTTAAGGTTATTCCAGCTCTTAAGCTGGCTGACAGTCACTTTATGCTTTTTAGCTATATCCCAAAGAGTGTCACCACTTTTTACCTGATATGTACCGGCTGCCGATGCAGCTCCTGAAAATCCAAATGCTAGAAAGAATGATGAAGTAATAGATAATAGTAATTTTTTCAAGATACTGCCCCCCTTACTTAAATTTCTTCCCCTTGCTTAAATTCGCAACAACAGAATATCAATAAAATGTAACAATTATGTTTCATAGAGTTAGTAATTATATTACAAAATGAAAACATAATTGTTTCTTGGCTTTTAGTTCCGCAATCATCCGATAGACCGTATTAAAATTGCTGAAAATTTCTTAATATGAATAGCCCAGAAAACTTATTTCAGAATAACAACCAAGCACACTTTTAAACTATCCAGCCCAATCATCTAAGAAAATACTCTCTCTAGAGAGCAACAAAAAAGACAGATCTATAATTGATCTGCCTCAGCTTGTCAGCTTTGTCTACAAACTGAAAACATGGGGCAAAACCCATGTTTTCAAACTGTTGAAGAATATCTTTGAATCCATTTCAGCACCGCATCCGGAACCGGCTGTAGCTGCGGACATGGTCTGCCTAACAAATATCCTTGGCCGAAATGAACGCCAAGCCGTCTTACTATTTCCAACTCCTCAAAAGTCTCGATTCCTTCTGCAATAATTTGGCAATTGATTTTCTGCGCAAATCCTGCCAGCGTCTCCAACAAAATTTCTTTAATCTTGTCGCAGCCGATATGATGAATAATCGAACGGTCAATTTTAATGTAATCGGGGCGCAATTCAGCAATTGCTTGCAAAGAAGAATAGCCCGCTCCGGCATCGTCAATTGCAATTTGGTATCCCTGGTTCCGATAATGATCTAACGCTTTCGTGAAAGACGCGTAATCATCGATGGACTGGCGCTCTGTAATTTCAAACACAACGTTTTGTGGTGTCAAATTCATCTTTTCGAGGAAGGCCAATGTCTGTCCAGGGGTAAACTGTGGATCGTGAATCACATTGGCATTAAGATTGATGAATAATTTCCAGTTCGAATCGTGTGGCAAAAATCCCTCAATTGCCCGCTGACGGGCGGCTGTTTCCAATGCATACAGCTGATTTTCTTTTTCCGCAAATTCCCACAGGCGATTCGGCGTCGCAAAATAACTCGCCTGCGGACCGCGCGCTAGCGCTTCATATCCATAGATGCTCCCAGTTGAAAGAGAGATAATCGGTTGATAATGAGCCGCTATCTTACGCCTTGCAAGTATATCACGAAATTCCATCTGCAAGTGTCTGAATTCCGCGTCCGTTTTGCTTCTCGCTTCGTGAATTGCTTCTTTGATCGCATCATACAGCAAGCTTTCGGCTGTTCTTCCTGTGCTAGGATCCAACACCGCCGTCCCAGCATAAAGTTCAATCGAATCGCCAGACAATGCGATTGATTCATTTAATTTCTTTCCAAACATGGTGCTAATCTCATGCGCCAAGCGAAGCAAACCCATTTTCGCCCAATTTGCATCTCCCCGCTCCGCACGGACAAACAACAAAACATCATCGCCAAACATTCGGTGGGTCAACAAACCGAATGAGTCGGACATTTCCGCTTCGAAAATCAATTGTTTCCATACTTCAAGCAGCTTTTGGCACGCTATTGGCCCATGTCTTTTTTCTATTTCCCTAAAACGTTTTATATCTAAATAAATAAGCCCTACAGGATGTTTGTTTAAATATTTATCTATTTTCGCCGTAAGATTTTCGCTATTCAGGCTGTCGGCGAGCAACATAATGGAAGCAAGCTGATCCGCCATCCTTAAGGCCCCTTTCGAACCAAAACAGCACATTGCTGATGTGTTTAACATTATCATAACATAGCCGGTATTGCGGAATCTTAAAGGTTTTGTAAATGTTTGTTAAGTTTGTGTGCATCTATTAGACCAATCCCTAAATGCAACTCCTCAGCCCAACGGACTTATACTTTTCATCACATCTTTTGCTAACAACATCCTCTAACTGAATCGCTACGTATCCCTTTTTTTACAGAGATAGACAGGCTGGCTTCGTACGCTTTTAAAAAAAATTGCCCCGTTCCATAAACCATAAAAAAACGGACTCGCCATCCGGCAAGTCCGTCGGTTGATGTTAAATATGCCAAGACACATGATTGCACAGAAATACGGAAGGTGCAGATAAACCGATCTCACTGTGAAAAAAACTCTTCAATGCATCATCAAAGCTGTGCAAAATTTTCCCAAAAACTTGGGATTCTTTCGGATTCCAAAAAATAAAAAAGACCGCAAACGCAGTCATACCGAGGGTTTCGTGATTTTCAACCTGAAACGATCGGATATCAGAATGGAGACGGTGGGAGTCGAACCCACGTCCAGAGATATCGCCACTTAAGCATCTACGAGCGTAGTCGGTATATTTGCGTTTCGCTGCATCTTCCGCCTACCGACAGGCCTCCGAGCAGCTAGCCTGATTGTTCTCTTCCCTTGTCCTCAGGCGGCGGACTCGGGCGTAGCCCACTCGCTATGAGCCCCTGAACCGCCACGTGGGCGATGGCGGAAGGAGCTAGCTGCGTTTATTAGGCAGCTAAAGCGTAGTTTTCTTTGCCAGTTATTTTTAGGTGACGTTTTTTACGAGGACGTCCCCTCGGCTCGCAGCTTAAGCTCGATCTATCCCTGTCGAATCCGTATCGTCCCCGCGATCGAGAAACGATGACGAGCAATGAAGCTTTGGATAACTGGCCTTTGCATTATTCATTATAACATAATGCGCGTCATTTTCAATTGTGAAGTTTTGGAATCATATTTTTTGCCGCTCGCGGAAAGCACGTTCAATTTCCCGTTGTGCTTCTTTTCGTTTCATATCTTCGCGCTTATCATATTTTTTCTTCCCTTTGCCGACTCCCAGCAACACTTTGGCAAAACCGTTTTTAATATACAGCTTTATCGGCACGAGCGTATAACCTTGTTCCTTTGTGTAGCCAATCAGCTTATTAATTTCCCGGCGATGAAGAAGGAGCTTTCTTGTCCGCAATGGGTCATGGTTGTAGCGGTTCCCTTGTTCATACGGGCTGATATGCATATTATGAAGAAATACTTCTCCTTTTTCAACTTTCGCAAACGAATCCTTTAAATTTACTTTTCCGGCACGAATCGATTTAATTTCCGTTCCTTTTAAGACTATCCCTGCTTCATACGTTTCTTCGATAAAATAATCGTGATGCGCTTTTTTGTTTTGAGCTATCAGTTTCCCTTCACCTTTCGGCATACCGCGCTCTTCCTCCTCTTATAGCGACAACTATAATTTTAGCAAAAAATTGAGGAAAGGAAAAGTCTCTGCCTATCGAGACTTTCCCATGTCATTTTTTCTTTTTCTTCTTCTTTTTCGCCTTTAGCTTTGGAATATCTTCATAAAATTTTTTTGCTTTTTTCGTTTTTTCGTCTTTATTGCGCTTTTTTCGTTTTTTCCCCTCGATCACAACAGGGGCATGTTTTGGCTCTTTACGGCGGCGGTCTTTCATCCCGACGATCTCAAAGTCAACGCTCCGCTCGTCTTTGTTCACATTGATGACGCGAACCGTAATTTGGTCGCCGATGCGGTATACCTTTCCGGTCCGTTCGCCAATCATGGCATAACTCCGTTCATCGTAATGGTAATAGTCATCCGTTAAGTAGCTGACATGAACAAGCCCCTCGATCGTATTCGGCAATTCCACAAAGAGGCCGAAGTTCGTAACGGAGCTGATAATTCCATCAAACTCCATGCCAATTTTATCTTCCATAAACTCTGTTTTCTTCAAATCATCTGTTTCCCGCTCTGCTTCCACAGCGCGGCGCTCCATATTCGATGCGTGTTCCGCGATATCCGGAAGCTTTTCCGCCCATTTTTGCTGTGTCTGTTCATCCATTTGCCCGTTAATCAAATACGTGCGAATCAGGCGATGCACAATTAAATCCGGATAACGGCGGATCGGGGAGGTAAAATGCGTGTAAAAATCGGTCGATAACCCGTAATGCCCGAGGCTTTCAGCATCATAACGCGCCTGCTTCATCGAACGAAGCATCACCGTCGATATAAGCATTTCCTCCGGCTCGCCGCGCACTGCTTCTAAAATCTCTTGAAGCGCGCGCGGATGAATTTGGTTTCCCGTTCCTTTAACAACATAGCCAAAGTTGGTGATAAACTCCAGAAAACGCTGCAATTTTTCCGGTTTCGGATCTTCGTGCACACGATAAATAAACGGGACGTTCAGCCAGTGGAAATGTTCGGCGACCGTCTCATTCGCGGCAAGCATAAATTCCTCAATCAGCCGTTCCGCCACCGAACGCTCGCGCAGCACGACATCGTACGGCTTTCCGTTTTCATCGACAAGCACTTTCGCTTCTTTAAAATCGAAATCAATCGCGCCGCGCTTCATCCGTTTATTGCGCAAAATTTCCGCAAGTTCAGCCATCAATTCAAACATCGGCACAAGCGGAGCGTATTTTTTTCTCAGCTCTTCATCTTTGTCAACGAGAATTTTGTTCACATCCGAATACGTCATCCGCTCCGTCGTGCGAATAACGCTTTGGAAAATTTCGTGGCTGACGACTTCGCCGCGCTCATTGATTTCCATTTCGCATGAAATCGTCAAGCGGTCAACTTTCGGATTTAACGAACAAATGCCGTTAGACAAACGATGCGGAATCATCGGAATGACGCGGTCGACCAAATAAACGCTTGTCCCGCGTTCGTATGCTTCCCGGTCAATCGGCGAGCCTTCTTCGACATAATAGCTGACATCGGCAATGTGGACGCCAAGTTTATAATGCCCGTTTGCCAATTTCGTGACAGTGACGGCGTCATCTAAGTCTTTGGCGTCTTCGCCATCAATCGTGACAATCATTTGGTCGCGCAAATCGCGGCGCCCTTGCAAGTCTTTTTCCGAAATCGTGTCGGAAATGCGGTTGGCATGTTCGAGCACTTCATCTGGAAATTGCAACGGAAGGCCGTGCTTATGAATAATGGATAAAATATCGACGCCCGGATCGTTTTTATGGCCGAGGATTTTCACAACTTCCCCTTCGGCGCTCATTCGCCCTTGCGGGTATGAGGTGAGCCGCACGACGACTTTATGCCCTTCCACGGCCCCGTTTGCCGCATGTTTCGGGATAAAAATATCGTTGACAATCTTTTTATCATCAGGGATGACAAATCCGAAATATTTGCTTTCCGTATAAGTGCCGACCACTTCGGTGACGCCGCGTTCTAAAATGCGCACAATCGTCCCCTCTCGGCGCGCACCTGAAGAGTCGGCATGCACGCGCACTAATACAGTATCGCCATGCATCGCGTTTTTCATCTCAGAAGGCGGAATAAAAATGTCATCGAGCTCCGGATCATCCGGCACGACGAAAGCGAATCCTTTCGCATGCCCGGACACTTTTCCGCGCACTAAGTTCATTTTTTCCGGCACACCGTAACGGTTGCTTCTCGTCCGTACAACAAGCCCTTGTTCCTCCATCGCAACAAGCGCTTTAACAAACTCCTTAAACGCTGCCGCGTCCGTGATACCGAACGCTTCTTCCAGCTCCTGAACGGTAAGAGGCTTGTACGCCTCATCCCGCATAAACGTTAAAATTCGCTCGACTAATGACTGATCCATCCTTTTCTCCCACCTTTCAACGGTTGGTTACCAATCCAGCGATTCTAAAAACTCGTAAATATCCTCATGCAGCTGTTCTTTTTCTTTATCCAGCGTAATGACGTGTCCTGACTCTTCATACCACTTGATTTTTTTCACAGGCGATTCAATACCGTTATAAATAATATTGGCGCTATCAGGGTTAATCATTTCATCGTGGCGCGCTTGCACGACAAATGTCGGCGCATAAATCAAATCGATACGCTCACGCACATCCGCAATAAGCTGCTGCAATGCTTTTAACGTTTTCATCGGCGTCTTTTGAAATGCTTCCATTTCTTCTTCAATTTGTTCCGGCGTTTTTCCTTCCCGTTTTTTATATTCGCGCGCATACTTTAGCACACCTTCATACATCGTTTCTTCGCTTTTTATATACATCGGCGCGCACATTGGAATAATTCCCACTACAGGTACAGTGTAACCTAATTTCAGAGAAAATACGCCTCCAAGCGACAGTCCGGCAACCGCGATTTTTTCGTATCCTTTATTCTTTAAAAATTCATAGGCGTTGATCACATCTTGCCACCAATCGTCCGGTCCAGTGTGCACAAGCTCTTCTGGCGGCACCCCGTGCCCTTTATAAATTGGTGCATGGCATGTGTATCCTTTTGCTTCAAGAAAGCGCCCCAACATTCTGACATCTGACGAGTTTCCGGTAAAACCGTGCAGCAACAAAACTGCGCGTTCTCCTGCTTCAAACGTAAATGGTTTTGGTGGAACGACCTTCATCTGCAATAACCCCTTTCTCTTTCCAAACAGAAAAGGCAGCCCGAATAAATGGTTGGACCGCCCCATTGTTTCAACATTAAAGTTGCATATACGTCACCGCTATTGATAATACAAAAAACAATACCGCTAGCACAACTGTTATGCGCTGCAACACCGCATCCAATCCGCGCGCTTTCTGTTTTCCAAACAGCTGCTCCGCACCGCCGGTAATGGCGCCAGAAAGGCCAGCGCTTCGTCCCGATTGCAACAAAACGACCACAATAAGCGCAATCGAAACAATAACTAACAATGTGACAAGCAACGTATGCATTGCCTAATCCTCCTTTAAAAACACGCACTACAATATTTTCAGTTTAACATAAACGCGGAGCTTGCACAATAGAGATGAGGAGCATGCATTATTCATTATAACAAGTTTTCTCTCAAAACAAAAAATATAGCCATCCTTTATTTCGCATGCAGGACGGTTCTTTGGCTCATGAAAACGCGTGTTGCTTTTCTTTCTTCCTTTTTTGCTGAACGGATCGGCTTCCATGCAGCTTGACGCACCAAAATCATGGCTGCTCTCTTGCCGAAACAATAAATCGCCCATTTTTCCGGCAACTGACCACAGTTAGGATTTCCATTTTTCGCAAACGCAATCCATGGCATAATGCATTTGTTTGGAAATTTGCTGCAAATTCCGGCTGCCAGTCAATTCGCACCTCCCGGCTGATGAAGATTTGCAAAAATATAAAAGGTGTCTCCAGTACACGGCACGCCTTTAATTTGCCGCCGAGAACTGATGTCTCATAGTCCCGAGCTTTGCCCCTTTGTCCCTCCTGATAATCAGCAGTGCGCGACATGCCATCGGTAAGTAGGCGGTAAGTCATGATGCAAGCGATTTTTGCCAAGCATCAAGAGAACTCTATATGCATCCTGTTTTTGTATCTCTTTGACCACTACATATCCTTCAAATTGAGCTAAATCTTTATGATCAGTGCTTGTACCCGCACTAAAATAAAATATAGCAAAAAGGATCAAAATTAATAAAACTGACAGTATAGGTATTAATAAAATTTTTTTATTATTTCCCCCTGATTACTTTATTAATTTGCAACTAAAACATTGGTAGAACTATAATAGAGCGTAAACGGATTATCTGGTGAACTATACGGATTTATAACATCATCCATTCTTATCATAAACCCATAATCACCATCTGACGTTCCACCAGAGTGAATTCCCCATACTTTGTTATACAAAACATATTCACGCTACCTCCTTCGACATTGTTACACTATAAAATATTTCTTTTTAAGGAATTAATTTCCCTATATAAAAATGGTCAATATTGTCGGATAAAAAATAAATAGTAAATTTCTGACACTATTCAAGGTTATTTTTTTATTATGTGATAAAGCCATTAATTAAAGTGACTAGTTATATCTTTTATCTCAACACTGTCAAAATCATAAGAGCTACCTCTGCATCATAATCATCTAGCCTTTTGCTTATTATCCTTTATTTTTCTCCAAATAATAAAAAGAACCCAACCGAATGATTCGGCCAGGTTCCTTGCTTAAATTCCGTCATTATTTTTTCAAGTTGTAGAATGATTTAATGCCGTTGTAAATCGCTGTGTCGCCAAGCTGGTCTTCGATGCGGAGCAATTGATTGTATTTCGCAACGCGGTCCGTGCGGGAAGGAGCCCCTGTTTTGATTTGGCCAGCGTTTGTCGCCACTGCGATGTCAGCGATCGTGCTGTCTTCCGTTTCACCGGAACGGTGGGAAACAACCGCCGTATATCCAGCGCGTTTCGCCATTTCAATTGCATCGAACGTTTCCGTTAATGTACCGATCTGGTTAACTTTAATTAAAATCGAGTTGCCGACGCCTTTTTCAATTCCTTCCGCCAGTTTTTTCGTGTTCGTTACAAACAAGTCGTCACCGACAAGCTGTACTTTTTTGCCGAGGCGCTCCGTTAGTAGTTTATGGCCTTCCCAGTCGTTTTCATCTAAACCGTCTTCGATGGAAATGATAGGGTATTTTGAAACAAGTTCTTCATACCATGCAACCATTTCTTCAGACGTTCTGACAACGCCTTCGCCTTCTAAATGATATTTGCCGTCTTCTTTGTTGTAAAGCTCGGAAGAAGCAACGTCCATTGCCAGCATCACTTCTTCGCCTGGTTTGTAGCCGGCTTTTTCAATCGCTTCAATGATCGTTTGCAATGCTTCTTCGTTCGATTTTAAGTTTGGCGCGAAACCACCTTCGTCACCAACCGCTGTATTGTAGCCTTTTGCTTTTAATACGGCTTTTAAGCTATGGAAAATTTCTGCGCCCATGCGAAGCGCTTCGCGGAAGCTTTTCGCGCCGACAGGCATAATCATAAATTCTTGAATATCGACGTTGTTATCCGCATGCGCGCCGCCGTTTAAAATGTTCATCATTGGCACAGGCAGTGTTTTTGCGTTAAATCCGCCAAGGTATTGGTATAATGGCATGCCTAATTCATCTGCTGCCGCGCGCGCAACTGCCAAAGACACACCTAAAATCGCGTTTGCCCCTAATTTGCTTTTGTTTTCCGTGCCGTCCAATTCAATTAACGTCTTGTCAATGCCAACTTGGTCTGTCACTTCCAAGCCGATGATCGCTGGCGCAATGACTTCATTAACGTTTTCCACCGCTTTTAATACGCCTTTGCCAAGATAACGGCTTTTATCGCCATCGCGCAATTCAACCGCTTCGTATTCTCCTGTTGATGCACCGCTTGGTACTAATGCACGGCCAAAACCGCCGTCTTCCGTATATACTTCGACTTCTACCGTCGGATTGCCGCGAGAGTCTAATACTTCACGTGCGTATACATCTAAAATTGCAGACATGTTCACACACTCCTTTGATTATTTTTTTATTATTAATGTTTTTCCTGTCATTTCTTTTGGCTGTGGCAAGCCAAGCAAGTCAAGCATGGTTGGCGCTAAATCGCCTAAAATTCCACCTTTGCGGAGTTCGATGCCTTTTTTCGTTACGATCACCGGAACCGGATTTGTCGTATGCGCCGTTTGCGGTTTGCCATCCGGCGTCAATACTTCATCCGCATTTCCATGGTCCGCGGTAATAATGGCGATGCCGCCTTTTGCAAGAATCGCATCCACGACTTTGCCAAGACACTCATCCACCGCTTCGATCGCTTTAATCGTCGGTTCTAATTTTCCTGAGTGGCCGACCATGTCCGGGTTCGCATAGTTTAAAATGATCGCGTCATATTTATCTGCTTCGATTTCTTTAAGAAGCGCATCGGTTACTTCGTAAGCGCTCATTTCTGGTTTTAAGTCGTATGTGGCGACTTTTGGCGAATTGATTAAAATGCGGTCTTCGCCAGGAAACTTCTCTTCCCGCCCGCCGTTCATAAAGTACGTCACATGCGGGTATTTTTCCGTTTCCGCAATGCGAAGCTGTCGCAATCCATGTTGCGATAGGACTTCCCCGATCGTATTATCCAGATTTGTCGGTTTGAACGCAACATATCCTTTAACCGTTTCACTAAAGTGTGTCAGGCAGACAAAGAACAAGTTTTTCGGATGTTTCGGACCACGGTCGAACTCGCGGAAGTCTTCGTTCGTAAACGTGTTCGAAATTTGAATCGCCCGGTCTGGACGGAAGTTGTAGAAAATGATCGCATCTTCGTCTTTAATCGTCGCCACCGGCGATCCGTCTTCACGCACGATGACCGATGGAAGCACGAATTCATCATAAATGCCATGTTGATAAGAATCTTCAATGCACTCAAGCGGATCGCGGTAGGTTGGGCCTTCCCCATACACCATCGCGCGGTACGCTTTTTCAACGCGCTCCCACCGTTTGTCGCGGTCCATCGAATAATAACGGCCGGATAATGTCGCGATTTCCCCGACGCCATACTCTTTTATTTTTTCTTGTAATTCTTTAATATATTTCGGCGCCGTTTGCGGACCGACGTCACGGCCATCTAAAAAGCCGTGGATATAGACGTTTTTTACGCCTTCTTTTGCGGCCAATTTTAACAGTGCATACAGATGGTTAATGTGGCTGTGCACGCCGCCATCGGAGAGCAGGCCGAAAATGTGCAAATTCGTTCCTTTTTCTTTGACATGATTCATCGCCGCTAAAAACGTTTCGTTGCGGTCAAACTCTCCCTCGCGAATCGCAATGTTAACGCGCGTTAAGCTTTGGTATACAATGCGGCCGGCACCGATATTTAAGTGGCCGACTTCCGAGTTGCCCATTTGTCCTTCTGGAAGCCCGACCGCTTCACCGCATGCAGTTAATGTTGAGTGCGGATATTCATTCCAATAACGGTCAAAGTTCGGCTTTTTTGCTTGCGCGATCGCATTGCCGTACGTTTCTTCGCGCAGCGCAAATCCGTCTAAAATAATCAACGCTACTGGTTTTTTACTCATGCTGTCCAGCCTCCACTAATTGTAAAAATGATTTCGGATCGAGGCTTGCGCCGCCGACAAGGGCGCCATCAATATGTTCTTGCGCTAAAAATTCGCGGATGTTTTCCGGTTTGACGCTGCCGCCATACTGAATGCGCACGGCTTCAGCCACTTCCGGAGAAAAGATTTTGGCGATGACCGAACGAATATGGCCGCACACTTCGTTGGCATCTTCTGCCGTCGATGATTTGCCAGTGCCAATCGCCCAAATCGGCTCATAGGCGATCACCACTTGTTTCGCTTGCTCCGCAGTTAAACCAGCAAGCGCTTTTTCAACTTGCGCGCCGACGATGTCATTTGTTTTGCCGCTTTCCCGCTGTTCCAGCGTTTCGCCGCAGCAGACGATCGGAATCAGCCCATGCTTAAAGGCAGCATGCACTTTTTTATTGACGGTTTCATCCGTCTCCGCAAACATTTCGCGGCGCTCGGAGTGGCCGATAATGACATACGCCACGCCGATATCTTTCAGCGCAACCGGGCTGATTTCGCCAGTAAACGCCCCTTTGTCTTCAAAATGCATGTTTTGCGCACCGATTTTTAAATCAGAGCCTTGTACATTTTGGACAAGACGGTCTAAAAACAAGAAAGGGGCGCAAATGACAGAGTCAACTTGTTCTGCCGGCGGCACAAGCCGTTTAACTTCTTCCACGAAGCTTACTGCCTCCGGCAATGTTTTATGCATTTTCCAGTTTCCTGCGATAATTCGTTTTCTCATCACTGATCCCTTCCTTTCCCAGAAAGGAGTTAGCGCGTTATTTATCGTTTAACGCCACCACTCCAGGAAGTTGTTTTCCTTCCATAAATTCCAGCGATGCACCGCCCCCGGTAGAGATGTGATCCATTTTGTCTGCTAAGCCAAATTTTTCTACCGCCGCCGCGGAATCTCCGCCGCCAATGACCGAATATGTATCGGCAGCATCCGCTAACGCTTGGGCAACCGCTTTTGTTCCTCCGGCAAAAGCATCCATTTCAAAAACGCCCATTGGGCCGTTCCAAACCACAAGCTTCGATTTCATAATCACATCACGGTAAAGTTCGCACGTTTTCGGGCCGATATCGAGCGCTTCCCAATCGCTTGGAATCGCATCAATCGCAACGACTTTCGTATTAGCATCGTTCGCAAACCGATCCGCCACAACGGCATCAACCGGCATATAGAAGTTGACTCCTTTTTCTTTTGCTTTTTCCATAAACGATTTCGCTAGTTCAATTTTATCTTCTTCAAGCAGCGATTTGCCGACTTCATGGCCGAGCGCCTTCACAAACGTATACGCAAGACCGCCGCCAATAATCAAATTATCTACTTTGTTAAGCAAATTTTCAATGACGCCAATTTTATCTTTCACTTTCGCCCCGCCAATGATCGCCGTAAATGGACGTTCTGGATTGGACAACGCTTTTCCTAACACTTCAATTTCTTTTTCCATTAAAAATCCGGCAACCGCTGGCAAATAATGTGCGATTCCTTCTGTTGAAGCATGAGCGCGGTGAGCAGCGCCAAATGCGTCGTTCACGTAAATATCCGCTAATTCAGCAAATGCTTTCGCCAACTCTGGATCATTTTTCTCTTCCCCAGGATAAAAGCGGACGTTTTCGAGAAGCAATACATCGCCTTCCTTCATGCCGGCGATTGCTGTTTTTACTGCCTCTCCATATGCTTCGTCTGTTTTCACTACCTGTTTGCCGAGCAGCTCGCTTAACCGTTCAGCCACTGCATTTAGGCGCAATTCTTCGACGACTTTTCCTTTTGGACGGCCGAGATGGCTCGCCAAAATCACTTTTGCCCCTTGCTCGATTAAATAACGAATCGTCGGAAGTGCCGCGCGGATACGCGTGTCGTCCGTAATCGCGCCGTTTTCCATCGGCACGTTAAAGTCGACGCGGCAAAATACCCGTTTTCCTTTCACATCCACGTCTTGAATCGTTTTTTTATTCATGGCGCTATGCCCCCTTTTTGATTGTGTGATTTTTGACAAACGAAGAGGAGTGGGGATCACTCCCCGCTCCCCCTCCCCATTTTCTTATTATAGACTTGATGAAGCGATAAACACAATCACATCAATTATAAGCCTTTGGATGCGATATATTCTGCAAGATCAACAACGCGGTGAGAATAGCCTGTTTCGTTATCGTACCAAGATACTACTTTCACCATTGTTCCTTCAATAACCATTGTCGAAAGCGCATCAATTGTCGAAGATACAGTAGAACCGTTATAGTCGCGCGATACAAGCGGCTCTTCGCTGTAAGCTAAAATGCCTTTTAATTCTCCTTCTGCCGCTTCTTTCAATGCTGCGTTGACTTCTTCAACCGTTACTTCTTTTTCCAGCTCTGCAACAAGGTCGACAACAGACACATTTGGCGTTGGTACGCGCATTGCCATGCCGTTAAGTTTGCCTTTTAATTCAGGCAACACAAGCGCAACTGCTTTTGCCGCACCTGTTGTCGTTGGAATGATGGATTCTGCAGCAGCACGTGCGCGGCGCAAATCTTTATGAGGCAAGTCCAAAATTTGTTGGTCGTTCGTATACGAGTGAACTGTCGTCATCATGCCGCGGACGATGCCAAATTTTTCATGAAGCACTTTCGCGAATGGCGCCAAGCAGTTCGTTGTGCAAGAAGCGTTGGAAATAATGTGATGGTTTGCTGGATCGTATTTATCTTGGTTGACACCCATAACGATCGTAATATCTTCATTTTTCGCCGGTGCAGAAATGATGACTTTTTTCGCGCCAGCTTCCAAATGTTTTGCCGCGTCTTCGCGTTTTGTGAAACGGCCTGTCGATTCAACGACAATATCGACGCCTAATTCGTTCCATGCTAATTGAGCTGGGTCGCGCTCTGCTTTCACCACGATTTCTTTTCCGTTAACAACGATATTGTTGCCATTCACGGACACTTCTGCATCTAATTTGCCGTGAACAGAATCATATTTCAAAAGATGCGCCAATGTGTTGGCGTCCGTTAAGTCGTTAACCGCCACTACTTCAATGTTTGGGTTTTTTAATGCTGCGCGAAAAACGTTGCGCCCTATACGGCCAAAACCGTTAATACCAATTTTTACAGCCATCAATAGCTCCTCCTTTAAAATAGTTGTATTTATATTAAGGGATGTTACTCCCCTAGTAACGCTTTTGCTGCACCTTCGTCAGTAATGAGAATCGAATGATGCGCCCGTTTCATATACGCCTGAATGGCTTTGGCTTTGGAAGATCCGCCAGCCACTGCGATGACATGTTCGACGCGCGGAAGGTCTTCCAGCTGGATGCCGACCGTTTTCACTTTATGGACTACTTCCCCTTTTTCATTAAAGTAATAGCCAAACGCTTCAGCAACCGCATGGCGCGCCTGAATTTTCGCCATATCTTCATTTGGGGTTTTTCGGCGTTCTGCCATTGTAATAGCATCCCCGATTCCATGCACGACCATACGGCATGATTTAATCAGTTCCAGCACTTCTTTCACGGTCGGTTCTTCGATTAAAGACTCATACGCTTCGCGGCTTAAATGGTCGGGAACATGAAGCAGCCGGTAATTTCCTGACGATTTTTCCGCCATCTTTGCGCAAATGGTATTGGCTTGGTTTTCCACATTCTCCCCTAAGCCGCCCCGTGCGGGAACAAATAAAAGATCGTTCAGCTTCGCATCCGGCGTCATCATCTCGGCCACCGCAGCCATTGTGGTGCCTCCGGTCACTGCCACGATGTCGCCGTTTGCCAGCCGTTCTTTCATGCACGTTACACAAGCTTTCCCCATTTCTTTTTTTACCCAAGGAGAAAGGTCGCTATCCCCGGCGACAACAATTATTTTTTCCACATGAAGTTTTCGCTTTAATTTTGTTTCTAAATCTTTTAAACCCAACACTTCCCGCATGACATCTTCAAGCGTATGCAGCAATCCCTTTCCTTCCTGCGTCAAACTCATGCCAGCGGAGCTGATGGTCAGCAAGTTTTGCTCTTTTAAAAACTGCACCTCGGAACGAAGCACGCGCTCACTTATTCCTAAACTGTTTGACAACACTCTGCGCCCGACTGGCTGCATGAGAGAAATGTAACGCAAGATGCGGTAGCGCTTTTGCATAATTTCAAGAAGGTCGGGCAATAATTTTTTTTGCGCCTCAATTAATGATTGCATTGATTCCCTTCTCCTTGTGAAAATACATGGACACGAAATGTCCCGGTGTGACTTATTATGTCCCGATTGTGTAAAAAAATTTCCCTCCTGCCTGCGCAACTTTATTGTAACAGGAGGATTGACAATGTTCAACTGTTTCGCGCCTCAAGCAAACGCTTTCTTATGACATCTTTTTGAATTATGCCGAAACCGACTTCTTCGCCGTCGATTTCAACGACTGGAATCATTAATTGATATTTCTCCAGCAACGCATCATCTTGATAAATATCAATTTCCTTAATTTGAAAAGCGAATTCCTTTTGCAGTTCTTGCAACACTTGTTTTGCTTTATCACATAACGGACAGTTTGTCTTCGAATATAAGCGGATAATCACTTGCTGTCACTTCCCTACATACTGTTTTCGTTTTGCCGATGACGGAATATGCAGTTGCTCGCGATATTTTGCAACCGTTCTGCGTGAGACGGCTACACCGTACCGCTCATGCAGCAAGTCGGCGATCTTTTGGTCGGAAAGCGGCCGCTGCTTATTTTCCTGTTCAATTAATTGCTTAATAAACATTTTCACTTTTACCGAAGAAGCGGCATCGTCGTCCGCATAAGCGGATGAAACAGCGTTGGAAAAAAAGCGGCGAAGTTCCACGGTGCCAAACGGTGTTTGCACGTATTTGTTTTTCACGGCACGGCTGACAGTAGATTCGTGAATGCCGAGCTCTTCCGCCACTTCCCGCATCGTAAGGGGCTTTAAAGCGGCAAACCCCGCTTCCAAACATTGTTTCTGTTTATCAACAATGACATGCATAATATTGAGCAACGTTTGTTTGCGCTGTTCCAAGCTTTTCGTTAACCATAAAAATTGCCGGTATTTATCTTTGATAAACGATTGCACTTGCCCATCACGATAGCCGGAAATTTTTTGTTCATATGCCCGATTCCAGGCAAGCTCCGGATGCACATCATCATTGCAAAAGATGCGCCAATCCCCTTCATCGCTCCGTTCAATAATAAGATCAGGAACGATGAAATGGGGCATCTCTTTTGTATAATGGATGCCGGGGCGCGGCTCAAGCGTGCGGATTAAATCCCATACGCGCTGCAATGAAGCAATGTCTATGTCAAGCTGCTTCGCTAATGTTTTCCACGCTTTTTCGACAAATAGCGAAAAATGATGCTGTACGATTTGTTCCGCCAGCTCATCGCGATGTGGCAAACGCTTTAGCTGCAAATATAAACATTCTTGCAAACTGCGGGCGCCAACGCCAGCCGGCTCTAACGACTGGATGATCTGCAGCGCTTTTTCCGCTTCCTGTTTGGAAATAGCAAGCCGTGCCGCGATCTCTTCGATCTCTACCCGCAAATATCCATCTTCATCAAGGGAAGCGATCATATAACGTACGACACGTTCTTCGCGTTCTGAAAGTGACAGGGCTGGAAGCTGTGCGATTAAATGCAATGAAAGCGTTTCTGAATGAGTGCTTATATTTTCGATCCACCGCTGCTTTTCCTTATCCGACGAGTCGCGGTAGCTGCGCTTCAGCCGGTAATCGCGAATTTCCAGAAACGGGTTATCCAACGACTGTTCATATAAAAACGACTGCAGCTCCACAGCGGAATATTGCAATAATTCGATTGCTTGCGTCAGTTCCTTTGTCAGTGATAACTTCAGCCGCTGTTCTTGCCATAATTCAGCCCTCATCGTCAAGCCCCCCTTTCTTTTATTGTACAATACTGCTACCCCGCCGGTATATAAAAAATATAAAACAGGATGGCGGGGATGCGACACCGTCATCCCGGGAATGTGCTTTCGCCAAGTACAGCGCAGCCAACAAGGAAGCAGAACGTTTAGTTATCATTATGCAATTACGCAAAAAACCTGCCGCGTTCTGCAGCAGGTTTTCGCTTTATCCGCCCTGAAATGGAACAAAAAGCCAATTAAGCCGTGCAAAATTTTTTCAAATCCCAGTGGATTCTTTAAGATTCCCAAAAAATGAAAAACGGCTGCAAACGCAGCCGCATCAAGGAGTTCGGACATTTTAACCCGAACCAGCCGGATAGTTGAAACGCCCTCGGCAGGATTCGAACCCACGCTAAGAGAACCGGAATCTCTCGTGCTATCCACTACACTACGAGGGCACTTTGTTCAGTTGCATATTCAATTATAGTGAAAACAGCTTTACTTTGCAAGAGGAAATTTACGTTTAAAAAATGGAAAAGAGGTTATGATGAAAAAAGGGATGTCTTATGCCGGCAGCGAATAATAATAATGAAGAGCAAAATCAGGTATTTTTTGTTTGACCTTCATTGACCATTTAGGTATGATAGAGATACATACGATTTTAAGCGATTGATAAAGGAGGAAGCCTCATGAATTTAATCCCTACAGTTATTGAGCAAACAAGCCGCGGGGAACGTGCGTATGACATTTATTCTCGTTTATTGAAAGACCGCATTATCATTCTTGGCAGTCCTATTGACGATCAAGTGGCAAACTCGATCGTTTCTCAATTGCTATTTTTAGCGGCAGAAGATCCGGAGAAAGACATTTCGCTTTATATTAACAGCCCAGGTGGATCGATTACTGCCGGCTTGGCGATTTATGACACGATGCAATTTATTAAGCCGGACGTTTCGACGATCTGCATCGGCATGGCCGCTTCGATGGGGGCATTTTTGCTTGCTGCCGGGGCAAAAGGAAAACGGTTTGCCTTGCCAAACAGCGAAATTATGATCCACCAACCGCTTGGCGGCGCGCAAGGCCAGGCGACAGAAATTGAAATTGCCGCAAAACGAATCCTTTTCTTGCGCGATAAGTTAAACCGCATTCTTTCGGAAAATACCGGCCAGCCAATCGACGTGATTGAACGTGATACAGACCGCGATAACTTCATGACAGCGCAAAAAGCGCAAGAATATGGAATTATCGACCGCGTGTTAACGCGCGTTGATGAAAAATAAAACGGGTAAAATGATAGGCTGCTTCGAATTGCGCAGAAGCAGCCTATTTGTTTATTTTTCATTTTCCACATAATTTGCTAATTTTTCAATCGCTTCGTTTTCATCCGGGCCATCAGCGATCAATGTAATGACGGAACCGGTGCTGATTGCGAGGCTCATAAGCCCCATAATGCTTTTTGCATTCACTCTTTTCCCGTCTTTTTCCAAGTAGATGTCGGAAGAAAAGCGGTTCGCCTCCTGCACAAACAACGCCGCCGGGCGCGCTTGCAATCCTGTTTTCAACCGCACTTCTACTTGTTTCTCAACCATGCTCCATCTCCCCTTTTTTATAATGATTTATGAAAATCAACAGGCTTGCCAGCCCGCAACCGTTCCGCAATTTCATCAATTTTCCGCAGACGGTGGTTGATTCCTGATTTGCTTATCTTCCCACCGGATACTAATTCCCCTAATTCTTTTAACGTTACATCCTGATACATCATCCGCAATTCCGCAATTTCCCGCAATTTATCAGGAAGGGAGCTCAATCCGATCGTTTCGTCAATATAGCGAATATTTTCCACTTGGCGAAGCGCAGCGCCAATCGTTTTATTTAAGTTCGCTGTTTCGCAATTGACAAGGCGGTTCACCGAATTTCTCATATCGCGCACAATGCGGATATCTTCAAAGCGCAATAACGCTTGATGGGCGCCAATAATGTTTAAAAACTCGGAAATTTTTTCCGCCTCTTTTAAATACGTAATAAACCCTTTTTTTCGTTCCAGCGTTTTAGCATTAAGAAAAAAATGGCTGTTCATTAATTCACATAATGAGTCGTTATGTTCTTCATAAAGAGAAAAAATTTCTAAATGGTAGGATGACGTTTCCGGATTGTTTACCGATCCTCCGGCGAGAAACGCGCCGCGCAAATAAGAACGCTTACAGCACTTTTTTTTCACTAATTCTGGCGAAATGACCCGAATCAGCGAAAAATCCTCCTCCAATATTTTTAAATCCTTTAACAATTCGTGAGCGCCGTCGACGATTCGCACAATGTACACATTGTTTTTTTTCAGGCGCATTTTTTTTCGAACTAACAGTTCGACCGTAACTTCGTACCCTTTCTTTAAAAGAGTGTAAATTCTCCGCGCGATGGCAGCGTTTTCCGTTTGCACATCGACAATAATTTTCCGGTTGGAAAAAGATAATAAACCATTCATGCGGAGAAGCGCGGACAATTCCGCTTTTAAGCAACAAGGTTTCACTTCTAAATTCGTTAATTCCTTTTTCGTTTCTGACGCAAATGACATTGGTTAGCCACCTCCGTAGTTCATTCATGCCATTGAGAAGAAGGAGGTGCTGTAATAAGCGAAATGAGCAGCGACGCTACTTTTTTCGTGTCATGGCGGATGACGCGGTCTTCATAGCTGACGATATTATCGCGAATCACTTCAATTCCCAGCTCTGCGAGCCGGTCGCCATCATCCTTCACCGGTTCGGCCAACTCTTCTGCATAACGCCGTTGGATCTCTTCCGGAATATGTCCGTTATTGACAACAACGACATCAAGAAATAAGCATCCCATATGGTCATGAAGCGCTTTGACATGATCGCTTACCGTATAGTGCAGCGTCTCGCCCGCTTGGGTCATCACGTTGCATATATACACTTTTTTCGCCTTCGCCCGGCAAACCTCTTGGCCGATTTTCGGCACAAGCAAATTTGGCAAAATGCTCGTATATAAACTTCCCGGGCCGATGACGATCAAATCCGCAGAGCGAATCGCGTCAATCGTTTCCGGAAGCGGCTCCACGTTTTCTGGCGTCAAAAATACTTTTTTAATTCTTTTTCCGGAATAAGGGATTTTGGACTCCCCGGAAACAATAGCACCGTCTTCCATCTCGGCATGAAGAACGACGCTTTTGTTCGCCGCCGGCAACACTTGTCCGTGTACTTTTAATACTTTGCTCATCTCGCGGATCGCTTTCACGAAATCGCCGGTAATTGACGTCAACGCCGCCAAAATTAAATTCCCTAGCGAATGTCCTGACAAGCCGTTGCCGTTTTGAAACCGGTGCTGAAACAACTCGATTACAAGCGGTTCGACATCTGACAGCGCCGCCAATACGTTGCGCACATCTCCTGGCGGCGGAATTTGCAATTCATCGCGTAATCTTCCTGAGCTGCCGCCATCATCAGCAACAGTGACAATAGCCGTAATATCAACGGCATACTGCTTCAAGCCGCGCAACAAGACAGGGAGCCCTGTCCCGCCGCCGATGATGACAATCTTTGGTTGACTTTTCGCATTCATTTATGCTTTTCCTTTCTCCTCTCCATGTCACGGTGGGACACATGAGTTTTATAATCGTTGGCAAAATGGCGGGCGATATATTCGGCAATCGCCACCGACCGGTGCTGCCCTCCCGTGCAGCCAATGGCAATCACAAGCTGGCTTTTTCCTTCCCGCTTATAATGCGGGAGCATAAATGTCAATAAATCGATCAGTTTTTCGAGAAATTTTTGCGTTTCCCCCCACTTCAGCACATAGGATGAAACTTCCTCATCCAAACCTGTTTTCGGGCGCATATGGTCAATATAGTGAGGGTTTGGCAAAAAGCGAACATCAAATACTAAGTCGGCGTCAATCGGAACGCCGTATTTAAAGCCAAACGACATGACGTTGACCGTAAACGTTTGCTGCGCATGGGAAGAAAACTGCTGCAAAATTTTTTCCCGCAGCTCGCGCGGTTTTAAATCCGACGTATCGTAAATAATTTGCGCCCTTCCTTTTAATTCTTCGAGCAATTTGCGTTCCAAACGAATTCCCTCAAGCGGCAATCCGTTTGGCGCGAGCGGGTGCGTGCGTCTCGTTTCTTTATACCGCGCTACCAGCGTCGAATCTTCGGCGTCCAAAAATAAAATTTGCGGCGTTACCCATGATTGCTCCGCCAAGTCGTCCAGTGCGGTAAACAAGCTGTCGAAAAAGTCGCGGCTTCGCAAATCCATTACTAACGCCACTTTATTTATTTTATTCCCCGATTCTTTCATCAGCTCCAAAAATTTTGGAAGCAGCGTCGGCGGCAAATTATCGACACAAAAAAAGCCCAAGTCTTCAAAGCTCTGAATCGCGACCGTTTTCCCGGCGCCAGACATCCCCGTGATAATCACCACTTGAATATTATTGGCCGACCCTTCGCTCATTTCTCGCCCTCCTCTCCATCAACTGGGATCTAACCGGTAAGAAAGCAGATCGAAATCTTCTGTATATATAAACGTTCCGTACATAACGCCTGATCCTTTAAGGGCATAATCTAAAATATGGTAATCACCAGGCGCCATTGGAAGCTGGTGAATCGTTTCCAACGGATGCCATTCCAATTTTCCTTCTTCACAGTACGGAACATTTTCGCCAGCAAATTGATCGGCAAAAAAGGTAAACATCATCCATTCCGAAACCGTTTGCTCTTGATTTTTGACAACAATGGTAAAAACTCCTTTAAGCTTTGGGTTTTTTAAATAAATTCCCGTCTCTTCACGATATTCGCGAATGCATGCTTCGCGGACGGATTCCCCTTGTTCCATCTTTCCTCCCGGGGCAACCCACCAGCCCCGCTTCGGCTTTTGCAACAATAACACTTTTCCATCTTTTACTAAAACGCAATTTGTCACGCGCTGCAACACGCTCACCTCAACATAACTCCATCGAAAATAGATAGACTTCTATTTATTTTATTATACTATTTCTTACAATTGACTACAACGAAGAAGCACGGTGCGCGGTGCCCGCGCTTGCCCGCCGCATAAAAAAAGAAGCACGGGAAAGGGTACCCGTGCTGAACAAAAAGATCTATATAAAAGGGGGTCAATTACTTATTTTTAGCATACAAAAAAAATATTTCACACGTGTTACAGCTCGGTTAAACATCGATTACGATTTCATTACTTTATGTTTAATTTTTCCTTCAACTCTTCCACGTAGTGCTGCGCGCTTTGCGCCGCAATGCTTCCGTCTCCTGTCGCCGTCACGATTTGCCGCAACGATTTTTCGCGGACGTCTCCTGCCGCGAAAATGCCTGGCACTTTTGTTTCCATGCGCTCATTTGTCACGATATATCCGTTTTCATTGGTGATGCCAAGATTCACAAACGGCTTTGAAAGCGGAAGCATGCCGATATAGATGAACACGCCGTCGCATGGGAATTCGCGTTCTTCACCCGTTTGCGTATGAACGAGCGTCACGCTGTTCACTTTTCCATCTTTTCCATTAATTTGTTTTACGGTATGGTTCCAAATAAAATCAATTTTTTCATTGGCAAACGCACGATCTTGCAAAATTTTTTGCGCGCGCAATTGGTCACGGCGGTGAACGATCGTTACTTTATTGGCAAAGCGGGTTAAATAGACTCCTTCTTCAACTGCAGAGTCGCCGCCGCCAACAACGACAAGATCTTTTCCTTTAAAGAACGCACCATCGCAAACGGCGCAATACGAAACACCGCGGCCGCCATATTCAGCTTCACCAGGCACGCCGAGCTTTTTATACTCCGCCCCAGTCGCAATGATGACGGCGCGCCCTTTATATTGCTTATCGCCGACGACAACCGTTTTATACGCTTCGCCGTCAATAATCTCTTTGACTTCACCGTATGCGTATTCTGCGCCAAATTTTTTCGCATGTTCAAACATTTTCGTCGCTAATTCCGGACCTAAAATTTGCTCATATCCCGGATAGTTTTCCACTTCCTCTGTATTTACCATTTGCCCGCCTGGCACACCCCGCTCAATCATCAATGTCGATAAATTCGCGCGGGATGTATAGACAGCGGCAGTCATTCCTGCTGGCCCGGCTCCTGCAATAATGACGTCGTAGATTTTTTCCTCTGACACGTCGTCCCACTCCTTCACTGATTAATCCTTTCACCATTATCGTATAGAAGTTGTGAATGAGCGTCTATTAATTTGCTCATGATAATAGTTCTTTCACTTTCTTCACATATTTTTTCACCGTTGATAATGAAACGTGATATTTATCGGCAATCCATTTTTGCGTCACATGCTGCCCTTGCCGCTGCCGCCATACATACTCCAGCGCCGCCGACCAGGCAGAATGGTTAGAAAACCGCTCTTTTGCCGATGCGTTCACGACGACGGAAAACCACGCAATGTACATGGTTTCATCTGCCCGCTCATTTTTCTCCGACAGCTTATTAATAATGATATGGCTATCGACAACATACGGAGGAGACATTTCTGCCTCACGAAACAAAAAATAATCCGCAAATTGGCTAAGGAGCGGATGATCGGCCAAATAGCGGCGAATCGCAACGGAAACGGCAGGATCATTTTTGTACGGCGATTCACTAAGCAAATAAAGCCCGTATAGCATTTCGGCGATATTCATTCGGTCAAACCAGCGAATAATTTTTTGAAGTTCTGGGTCAACGGATGGGACGGAGAACGCCCACGGCTCTTCTCCGCGTTTGTTAGGATTTGCTTCTATTACCTTCTCCCAAACATTTTTCGCTAATTCTTCGCGGCCGGTGTAATAGGCCGCATATGCAAGCCAATAATAAAAGGCATCATCTCCGTCATAGCGGATTTTATATAAATGATACAGCCATTTGAAAGCGAGGTCGAAACGGCCGACAAGCGCAAATGTCGCACCGAGCTTATAACGATGCTCGATAAAAAACGGATGCACACATGCCAATTGGTCAGAAAGGCGGTTTACTTGCCGTTCGTCGCGCAAATAATAATAAAAGACGAGACGGTTGCAAAGCGCGTGTAAATTGCCTGGATTTCGCTCCAGCACTTGCTCGATAATTTCTTGTGCCTTTTGCACGTTTCCGTTATAAAAGTAGGCAAGCGCCAAATTGTTGTACGCTGACCAAAATTCAGGATATCTGTCAATAATCATTTCCAGCAGGCGAATCGCTTCCGGAAACTTTTCTTTTTCTAATAAAAGCCGCGCCCGCTCCTGCTGCGTAATTAAATCGTCTTGTTCATCGCCGTTTTCATCTTCTTGATCAATTTTCAGCAATTCCATTAAGTCCTCTGTATCCTCGGCAAAATGGCCGTCTGGATCACGTGCCAGATACGTTTCCGCATACTTCATTGCTTCGTGGAACAATCCGAGATGGGCAAAGTTATTCGCCAAAAAATAAAAACATTCGTCCATCGTTTCATCTAACTCGTGGATGATCTTGAACAGCCATTGGTTCGAGGCCTGATATTCTCCAAGCTCGGCAAGCACGGAGGCAAGCTGCAATGCAAACGAAGCGTTATTTCCGTCATATTGAACCGCCCGTTCCAAATATTTTTTCGCTTTATACAAATCGCGTTGTTGATACGCTTGCATTCCCTTTTTGAAATAGTATTCACCGTTTTGAATAAATGGAATAATTTTTGTTCCTCGCTGTTTCGGCTTCAGTTGTTTTCCCATCGAATCCTCCATCTATGTTGAATTTACCGAAAAAAGTATACCATATTCTTTGCAAAAACAACCATAAAAATAAAAGCTGGCTCAAGGAAAAGCCAGCTCGGCGCCATTGTTTATTGTTTGGCGTTATGCCGCTCTGCCAATACTTCCAACACCGCATCAAGCGGAAGTTTTTGTTCTCTCAGCAGCACAAGCAAATGATACAATAAATCGGCAACTTCCCATTTCAATTCGTCATGGTTGCGGTTTTTCGCGGCAATAATGACCTCAGCTGCTTCCTCGCCAACCTTTTTTAAAATTTTATCGACGCCTTTTTCGAATAAATACGTCGTATACGCCCCTTCAGGCCGTTCGGCATCCCGTTTCGCGATAATTTCTTCCAACGTGTTGATAATCGCAAAACGGTTTGGCGAAGTTTCGCATTTTTCTCCGTTCATGCGGTTGAAAAAACATGAATAGCTTCCCGTATGGCAGGCTGGCCCAGCCGGCTCGACAAGCACAAGAAGGGAGTCGCTGTCACAATCATAGCGCATGTCAACAATGCGCTGTATATTGCCGGAAGTGGCCCCCTTATGCCAAAGCTCCTTGCGCGAGCGGCTATAAAACCATGTTTCGCCTGTTTCCAACGATTTTTTTAGCGATTCTTCGTTCATATAGGCAAGCATCAATACTTCTTTGCTTTGCGCATCTTGGACAATCACCGGAACGAGCCCTTTTTCGTCAAAGCGGATGTTTGCGAGGTTCATCGAACATTTACCCCTCTTTCTTTTAAGTACGCTTTTACTTCTTTTATCGATGTTTCTTTATAGTGGAAAATCGATGCCGCCAGCGCTGCGTCCGCTTTTCCTTCCACGAACGCTTCAAGAAAATGTTCGGCGCTGCCAGCCCCACCGGAAGCGATGACCGGAACGGAAACCGCTTCGCTTACCGCTCTCGTCAGCGCAATATCAAAGCCGTTTTTTTCGCCGTCACAATCCATGCTTGTCAGTAAAATTTCGCCTGCGCCGCGGCGGACCGCTTCTTTTGCCCATTCGACGACTTCCAAATCCGTCGCGTTTCGCCCGCCGTGCGTATACACGCGCCACGAGCCGATCGTCTCGTCATACTTTGCATCAATCGCAACAACGATGCATTGCGCCCCGAAAAAATCCGCTCCTTCCGTAATCAGCTGCGGATTGCGGACAGCGGCCGTATTGAGCGATACTTTATCGGCGCCGGCACGCAAAATCGTCTTTATATCGTCAAGCGAATGAATCCCGCCGCCGACCGTAAACGGGATCGCCAATTGGGCAGCAACTTTCTCGACAACTTCCACCATCGTCTTCCGCCCTTCGTGTGACGCGGAAATATCTAAAAAAACAAGCTCATCCGCCCCTTGCTTGTCGTAAAACTTCGCCAGTTCAACCGGATCGCCGGCATCGCGAAGCTGGACGAACTGCACCCCCTTCACGACGCGCCCGTCTTTCACGTCCAAACAAGGAATAATGCGCTTTGTAATCATTCCCCTTGCACCACCTTCAGCGCTTCCGCCACCGTAAATTGCTTCGTGTAGAGCGCTTTGCCGACGATCGCGCCGGCGACGCCGTCACCGACGTGGTTTTGCAGCGATACTAAATCTGCAAGCGAGCGGACGCCGCCGGAAGCGATCACATCCTTTCCGGTTGCGCGCGCCATTTCGACAGCTGCCTGAATATTTGGCCCAGACAGCATTCCGTCTGTCGCGATATCCGTGAAGATGAATGTTTGCGCTCCAGCTTCTGCCAGCTCTTTTCCAAGGTCTGTCGCTTTGACATTCGATGTGTGAAGCCACCCTTCCGTCGCAACAAACCCGTCTTTCGCATCAATGCCGATCGCAATGCGCTCGCCATATTTTTTCAGCATTTCCTTGACAAACGAAGGCCGGGCGATGGCGGCGCTGCCTAAAATGACGCGGGCCACGCCGTTTTCCAAATAATAGACAATATCATCTTCCGTGCGAATGCCGCCGCCGATTTGCACTTTCACCGGCAGCTGTTTCGCCGCTTCGACGACGAAGCGGTCGTTGACGCGTTTTCCTTCTTTCGCGCCGTCTAAGTCCACCATATGAATCCATTCCGCCCCTTGTTCGGCGAACAAGGCGGCCATTTCGACCGGCGAATCGCCATATACCGTTTCTTTAGTATAGTCGCCTTGCAAAAGGCGGACACATTTGCCGCCGCGTATATCAATCGCTGGATAAATCGTAAACGCCGCCATCACACCCTCCCCTTTCCTTCGACGATCGCTGCGTAGTTTTGCAAAATTTTCATGCCGACCTCGCCGCTTTTTTCCGGATGAAACTGTGTGCCATACACGTTCCCTTTCCCGACGACAGCCGGCACCTCGACATCGTAAAAGCTGCTGGCAAGCACCACACTGTCATCGTCCGTCACCACATAGTACGAATGGACGAAATAAACATGGCCCTCTTCCACGTTTTGCAACAGCGGGGATGGATGACGAAAAACGAGGCGGTTCCATCCCATATGCGGCACTTTATACCGCTCGCCGCCCGCCGTCACGCCGGGAATGCGGACAACGCGGCCGCTTAACAGCCCTAATCCTTCTGTCAGCCCGTTTTCCTCGCTTTCCTCAAATAACAGCTGCATGCCAAGGCAAATGCCAAACAGTGGCGTGCCTTCATTGACTGCTTCGCGAATAAACTTGTCAAGCTTTGTTTCCCGCAAAATATGCATCGCGTCTTTAAATGAACCGACACCCGGCAAAATAAGCCCTTTCGTTTGCTTCAGCACATTTGGCTGGTCGGAAACGACATACTCGTAACGAAGCCGTTCTAACGCTTTGCTGACGCTGTATAAATTCCCCATTCCATAGTCAATAATGCCAATCATCGTCACAACATCCCTTTCGTTGATGGAACACCTTTGACGCGCGGATCGATCATCGTCGCTTCATCAAGCGCGCGCCCTAATGCTTTAAACACCGCTTCGATCATATGATGCGTGTTGCGCCCATAATGGACGATGACATGCAGATTCATGCGCGCTTCCAGCGCCAATTTCCACAAAAACTCATGGACTAATTCGACATCAAATGTCCCGACTTTTTCGCTTGGAAACTCGCCGCGAAACTCAAAATGCGGGCGGTTGCTTAAATCGACGACAACTTGGGCGAGCGCTTCATCCATCGGCACAAACGCGTTGCCATAACGTCTGATTCCTTTTTTATCGCCGAGCGCCTCCCGCAGCGCCTGCCCGAGACAAATGCCGATATCTTCGGTCGTATGGTGGTCATCCACCTCCGTATCGCCTTTGGCAGTCACCGTTAAATTAAAGTGGCCGTGCTTCGTAAACAAATCGAGCATATGGGTTAAAAACGGCACGCCGGTATGAAGCTCCGCTTTTCCTTCCCCGTCGATGGCAAATGCCAGCTGAATATCGGTCTCATTTGTCTTTCGCGAAATCGAAGCATATCTTTCCATGAAAACGTCCCCCTTATTTTTTGAAACGTTCCTCAACGGCGCGCGCATGTGCCTCAAGCCCTTCAAGTCTTGCGAATGCCGCGATTTTTCCGGCGTTTCGTTGTAGCGCCGGTTCACTGTAAAAAATGATGCTCGATTTTTTCACAAACTCATCCACGCTTAATCCGCTCGAAAACCGGGCCGTGCCGTTCGTCGGCAGCACGTGGTTCGGGCCGGCGAAATAATCGCCGACAGGCTCAGAGCTGAAGCGCCCTAAAAAAATCGCTCCCGCGTGGCGGATTTGGCCAAGAAGCTGCATCGGTTCGGCTGTCATCACTTCCAAATGCTCTGGCGCCAGTTCATTGACAACTTCCACCGCTTCCGCAAGCGTTTCTGTAACATAAATCGCTCCGTAATTTTCGAGCGCCGAAACGGCAATCGCTTTGCGCGGCAGCGTTTCAAGCTGTTTTTTGACCTCGCTTGCGACCGCGAGCGCCAATTTCATCGACGGCGTGACGAGAATCGCCGAAGCACGCTCATCATGTTCAGCTTGTGACAACAAGTCAGCGGCGATTTCGTTCACATTTGCCGTTTCATCGGCCAGCACGACGATTTCGCTTGGCCCGGCAATCATGTCAATCGCCACTTGTCCAAACACTTCCCGTTTGGCAAGCGCCACATAGATGTTGCCTGGTCCGAAAATTTTATCGACCGGGCGAATCGTTTCCGTTCCATATGCGAGCGCGGCAATCGCCTGCGCGCCGCCGACTTTATAGATTTCTTTCACGCCCAATTCACTGGCCGCGACTAATACGCCGGCCGGGAGCGTCCCGTTTTTATTTGGCGGAGATGTGATCACGATCCGTTTCACTCCCGCCACTTGAGCAGGAATGACATTCATAAGCACCGATGACGGGTATGCCGCCGTCCCTCCTGGAACGTACAGCCCAACCGCATCGAGCGGCGTTATTTTTTGCCCGAGCATCGTGCCGTCTTCTTTTGCAATGATCCATGACTCCCTCTTTTGCCGCTCGTGATAATCGCGAATGTTTTCCGCCGCTTCGCGAATGATGCGAAGCGCTTCCTCGCTTACGTTTTGATACGCCGCTTCGATTTCTTCATTTGTCACGCGCAGCGAATCGAGCCGCACGCCATCGAATTTTTCCGTATAGCTTTTCAAGGCTTCATCGCCGCGGGCGCGCACAGTGGAAATAATCTCCAACACCGCACGCCGCTGTTCTTCCGTCCCTGACTCAATCGTGCGGCGCAATGATACACGGCTTTTCACTCGTTCGATTTTCACTGTTTCCCTCTCCCTTCATTGCGGAATGACTTCGGACAAACGGCAGACCAACACGTCCACTTCTTCGTCTTTGATTCGGTAACTGACCGGATTAACGATTAATCTTGATGTGACGTCAGCAATTTTCTCCAGCTCCACAAGCCCGTTTTCTTTCAGCGTCCGCCCTGTCGAGACGATATCGACAATGCGGTCGGCAAGCCCGATAAGCGGAGCGAGCTCGATGGAACCGTTCAGCCGAATAATTTCGACTTGCTCCCCTTGTTCGCGGAAATAGCTCGAAGCGATGTTCGGGTATTTTGTCGCCACGCGCGGCGCAATTTGCGGCATGCGCCCGTTTGGCAAGCCCGCCACCGCTAAATGGCACTTACTAATCTTTAAATCTAACAGCTCATATACATCACGTTCTTCTTCCATCATCACGTCTTTGCCGGCGATGCCCAAATCGGCCACCCCATGTTCGACATATGTGACGACATCCATCGGCTTGGCGAGAATAAAGCGCATATTTTCTTCAGGCACTTCCATCATCAGCTTTCTTGATTCAGCGAATTCCGCCGGGAGCGTATATCCCGCTTTTTGCAGCAATTCAAGCGCTTCGGCAAAAATCCGCCCTTTCGGCATCGCAATCGTCAGCACCGCTCACTCCTCCTTTCCTCCGCTGCCGAGCAAATAGGTAATCGGCTGGTATTTTTTGCTGTATGCGTCAATATCGCGGATGCCTAAAATATGCTGGAGCACGACGCGCTTCCCTTCCCGCCGCTTCGTTCTCGCAAGCTCCAGCGCTTCGGCGAACCGCTCCTGGCTAAACACGATGCACTCAATCGCAGCCTCCGCCTCTGATTCCCCGAGCGCTTCGATAAGCCGGTCAACGCGAACGCCAAACCCGGTTGCCGGGGCTTTCCGTGAAAATTTCTCCAGCAGCTCGTCATAGCGGCCGCCATTTCCGATCAGGAAGCCGACATGTTCGGCATATACTTCAAATAAAATGCCCGTATAATAACTCATATGGCTGACGAGCGACATATCAATTTTCACTGCGCCGTCCACACCGTACAATTGAAGCGCACTGGCAAGTTCGCAAAGCTCGTCGACCGCACGCTTTCCTTCCTCGCTATGGACAAGCTCTCTGGCATTTTCCATCGTCTTGTCGTTGCCGCGCAAATGCAATAATTGAAGCAAGCGTTTTTGATCAATAGAAGAAAGAGGAAGAGACTTCACATGTTCCCGATAGCCAACGTAATTTTTTTCGTATAAAAAACGGCGCAATACACTGGCACGTTCTTCATTTCCTAAAATTTCTAAAAACAGGGCATTGACATAGCCGATATGGCCGATCGCCACCGTGAAATTCCGCAGCCCGGTTTGCTTAAGCGCTGCGATCATGACACTAATGACTTCTGCATCGGCTGCAACCGTGCCGTCCCCGATGCATTCGACACCGATCTGTTCAAATTCCGCCGGACGCCCGCCTTCGCGCTGCTGGGCGCGGAACACATTCGCGTTATACGCAAGGCGGAGCGGATTGCCGTCTTGATAAAGGCGGGAAGCGGCCAGCCTTGCAATCGGGGCGGTCATATCGGGACGAAGAACGAGAGTATGCCCTTGCTGGTCGAGCAGCTTAAACAGCTGATGGTCGTCAATCGCCGAGGCGGCGCCGACCGTCTCGTAATATTCCAATGTCGGCGTTTCAATCAATTCATACCCCCATGTTTCGATTTCACGGACCATCGCCTGGCGAACACGTTTTTTGATTTCATATAAAAACGGCAAAGTATCGCGCATGCCGAGAGGTTTTTCAAACATAAACAACTTTTTCGTCATGTTCCACACGTCCTTTATAACAATGCTTTAGTTTGCTAATATGGTAGAGAAGTGAAGTTATTAGTAGTTTACTCCTCATAATCTCATACGTCAACTATAAAATGCATTTCAGGTAAAAGTGACGTACAAATAAGGATAAATCCGGCGAAAAGAATTTCGAAAACAGCAAAACGAGCAGGATGACACATCACCCTGCTCGTTCATACTTTCCTCTTCATCAAACACCCAACTCCTGTATTAAACGCTGAAATGTATAAAACGCCGGTTTCGGAGTATAATCATCTCTCATAATACCAAATTGATGGAACAGATCATGAACAGAACTGTCCGCATCACGCAAACCAAAAAGTTCATAATGCGTGATGTTCAGTTCTTGACGTAACGCATAAACGGTTCGGATGACCGCTTCCAGCACTTTAGCCTGATGTTCATACGATCTGTCTTCGCCGGTAAAAGGATGTTTCCCGGTAGGCCAACCGTTCTCAGTAATCCGTATAGAAACCGATTCAGGTATATGGGCAGTCTTCAAATTTTTTCGCGAAAGCGGCGCAGCACGTGCTCCACAGAAGCCGGTTTTCAGGTCAATCGATGCTTCAAATACATCCGCATAGAAATTATATCCGACATAATCCAATGACTCGACAAAAGTTCATCGGCCCAGCTGAAAAATGCTTTCCCAAAATTCAGGAACAACCGGGCCAAAATGATCCAGAACCGCGGCGCATCCGATCTTCACCTGCGCGTTAGCCGCTTCCGCCGCCTCCTTTGCTGCAATAATTCCCTGCACCAAAGCGTTTTGGACGTTCGGTTTGGAGCCTTCCGTAAAACCTCAAGTTCGCTTCGCCCGTAATTTGCAAGGAATCGAGAGCAAAGCTTATATTGTCGGATGATGGCACGCATCAGCTCGAGCCATCCATCCACCTCCATCCCTTCGTCTTGAAAGCCTAGTGCCATATCCCACTTTACTCCCATATTTACATAATGCTCCACGTAAGGTGAGGATGATTTGATGGACTTGGACTATGCAATCACCAAAATGATCCGAATCATGGGCAAACTGGAGTAAGTTTGACATCCAAGCAGCGTGTATACCTGAAACAGTGGAAGCTAAAAAACATCCAATCTATCTGGAACTTAATGAACAAAAAGTTAGTCAACAATCTACCAACCAAATGCACTGCCAAACTCGTTGGCTAAAGAGAAAAACAGTCTCCCACCTCTACATAAATGCAGGTGGGAGACTCAATGCCCTTTTCTCCGTTCCATCTCTTCTTTCGTGTAAATAATGCGCATCGGGTTGCCGGCGACAAACGCTCCCGCCGGAACATCTTTATGAACGACCGTGCCGGCGGCAACAACGGCGCGGTCGCCAATGACGACGCCGGGAAGCACGGTCGAATTGGCGCCGATCATCACTTCGTCGCCGATAACGACATCACCGAGACGGTATTCATCAATTAAATATTCATGCGCCAAAATCGTCGTATTGTAGCCAATCACACAATTGCGGCCGATTTGGATCTTCTCCGGAAACATAATATCCGGCATGACCATAAAAGCAAGCGCCGTTTTTTCCCCAATTTTCATGCGCAAAAACGTGCGGTACAGCCAGTTTTTCACCGCTAAAAATGGCGTATAGCGGCCGATTTGAATGACGATCACGTTTTTGAGCACTTTCCAAAACGACACGGTTTGATAAATTTGCCATAACGAATTGGCACCGGATACCGGATATTTCGTCGTCCGTCTCACGCATTTTCCACTCCTACAATCGCCAATAGATCGCTCATTTTTTCCAGCATAAAATCCGGCTTATATTGCTGCAAGTACTCTCGGCCTTTAATCGCCCATGCCACCCCAGCCGTTTTCGTGCCGGCGTTTTTTCCCGCCAAAATATCGTGATAATTGTCGCCAACCATTAACGCTTCATCCGGTGTTGATTGCAGCAAATCCAGCGCTTTATAAATCGGCTCCGGATCCGGCTTTGCATGCTGGACGTCATCAAGCCCGATGACGCAGTCAAAAAACGGTTCTAGTCTCGTTTTCTTTAATCCCATCACTGCCGTTTGATGAATTTTTGTCGTCACAACGCCAAGGCGGACCCCATTTTTATGGAGCGTTTCAATCGTTTCATACACTGTATCAAATTCGCGGATGAGCGCGTCGTGCTGCGCATGATTGAAAGCGCGATATGTATCAATCATTTCTTGCGCGCGCGACGGATCTAACGCGTTGAATGTTTCACTAAGCGGGGGGCCAATAAACGGCAAGATGTCCTCGCGCGTATATTTTCCCGGATAATATTTTTCCAGCGTATGCAAAAACGATTGAATAATTAATTCATTTGTATCGATTAACGTTCCATCAAGGTCAAATAATACGGTACGAATCTTCATAATGTCGCTTCCTTCCTTTTTGCTTCCTTTCCGCCGTTCCAAATAAAGCTGATAAGCATCGTTAATAACATGGCGGTCGCCAAACGGATGACAAGCAGCGGCCACACAGGAATGCCAAGCGGCACAAACACAAGCGTGTCTTCGATAACCGCGTGGCAAGATACGAGAAAAATAAACGCCAGCGTCAAATCACGCTTCGATACCCCGTCTTCTTTGACCGCCTGAATCATCACGCCTGCACCGTATGCCAGACCAAACACGAGCCCAGCCGCCAATGTCAATGAAGTGTTTTCTTTCATGCCGAGCATTTTTGTCAACGGCGCCATCCAGCGTGAAAAAACATGAATCCATTCTAACTCTTTCAATATTTGAATTCCAATCATCAGCGGAATCACGATCGCCGCCAGCTGCACGATCCCAAGGCACGCTTTTTTCACCCCGGCAAGCAAAATAGCCCCCCAGCCCGCCAGCTGCTCTGGAGAGTTGGAAACAAAGCCATATTGCGCCGCCTCACTTCCTCCTTGCCAAAGATGATGAATCAATAGCGCAGCAATGATTGCCAGACTGAGGCGGACGGCGACCATTAACGCAATGCTCATTCCCGTTCTTGAGGCAACAGTCGACTCGATAAGCAGATTGTGGGAAAACGAAAGCATGACAGCTAAAATCAGCACTTCTTTTACCGTTAAATCCAACGTTAAAATCGCGCCAATTGCCGCATACAAGTTTAATAAGTTGCCGAGCACAAGCGGAATTGCCGCGTCTCCTGGAAGCCCGATCCACTTCATTAACGGTGCGACAAGCTGAACGATCCATTGCAATACAGGAGTATGTTGCAAAACGGATACAATGAGCGTGATAGGAAAAATCACTTTTCCAAGCGTCCATGTTGTTTGCAATCCAACGGCAAACCCCCGCCGTAATATCCCAACCATATTCTCCTCTCCCCTTTTCTAATCGCTATACCGCTCTTTTGCCAACCCTTTCTTTCTTCGATATACCCATAAACATACCGAAAGTATAATAAGCATAACGGAAACAACTTGCGCCATGCGAAGATGACTTGTCAACATCAAACTATCGGTGCGCATCCCTTCAATGTAAAACCGCCCGGCCGAATACCAAATTAAATAGCTGAGAAACAATTCGCCGCGCCGCAGATTGACGCGCCGCAGCCACAACAGCAGCAAAAAACCGGCAACATTCCAAAGCGACTCGTATAAAAACGTCGGGTGGTAATATTGGCCGTTAATATACATTTGATTAATGATAAAATCCGGCAAATGCAAACTTTCCAAAAATTCCCTCGTTACCGGCCCGCCGTGCGCTTCCTGATTCATAAAATTGCCCCAGCGCCCGATCGCCTGCCCTAAAATAATGCTTGGCGCCGCAATGTCCGCGAGCTTCCAGAATGAAAGCCCCTTCGCTTTCGCAAAGACGATTCCTGTCGCGACCGCGCCGAGCAATCCGCCGTGAATCGCGAGACCGCCTTCCCAAATTTTCGGGATTTCCGATAGATGTTTCGAATAATAACTCCATTCAAAAATCACATAATAGGCGCGCGCGCATAAAATGGCGACCGGCACCGCGAACATAACAAGGTCAACAAACGTTTCTTTGGGGAGCCCGCGCCGCTCCCCCTCCCTCGTCGCCAGCCACAGCCCGATCAACACGCCCGCTCCGATAATGACGCCATACCAATAAATCGTGATCGGACCGAGATGCAAAAAAACACGGTCAAGCGGTTGAATCGTCGCATCCATTGCTTTCTTCTCCTCCTAACTGTTATTCGTAATCATGCTCCCCATCTTCAATCGCATCGGTCAGGCGCGCGGAAAACTCCTCCGCCGCGTTAACCCCCATTCGCTTCAAGCGGAAATTCATCGCGGCCACTTCGACAATCACCGCCAGATTTCGCCCCGGCCGCACCGGTATCGTTAATTTCGGCAATTCTGTATCAAGAATTTTAACTTTTTCTTCTTCCAATCCGAGGCGATCGTATTGTTTATTCGGATCCCAAAGTTCCAAATCGATCACTAATGAAATGCGCTTATGCGTCCGCACCGCTCCAGCGCCAAACAATGTCATCATATTAATAATGCCTAACCCGCGGATTTCCAGTAAATGCTCAATCAACTCTGGCGCACTGCCAACGAGCATCCCTTCATCTTCTTGGCGAATTTCAACACAGTCATCTGCGACGAGCCGGTGACCGCGTTTGACTAATTCAAGCGCTGTTTCGCTTTTGCCAACTCCGCTCTTGCCAGTGATTAATACTCCGACGCCGTAGACATCGACCAGCACACCGTGAACCGCTGTTGTCGGCGCCAATTTACTTTCCAAATAGTTTGTCAAGCGGCTTGAAAGGCGTGTCGTTTTCATCGTTGAGCGCATCACCGGCACCGATTGTCGCTCGGAAGCTTCGATCAATTCCGGCGGAACTTCCAGCCCGCGCGATACGATAATCCCTGGAGTAATATCGGTACAAAGCCGCTCCATTCTGATTTTTTTCTCTTCCGGGCTCAATGTTTCATAAAACGAAAGCTCCGTTCTGCCTAACAGCTGAATCCGCTCGGCCGGATAATACGCGAAATAGCCCGCCATTTCAATGCCAGGGCGGGATAAGTCGCTCGTTGTTATCGGTCGGTAAATTCCTTCCGCACCGCTCACCAATTCCAGCTGGAACTTTTCGATAATATCTTTTGTGCGCACTTTCGGCATGTTGGATTTCTCTCCTTTCTTGTCTTTTTCCATTTTAGCATTTTTCTTTCTCGCATTGAAAGGGAAACATCCATCCAAATAAAAAGGAGGCGGATGCCTCTGTTCCGCCTCCAACGTTTATTTTTGCAGCAATGGCTCAATGATCGCTTTTTGCACGAGCAAATGGAAAAAGGAAAGAACAATTGAAGCGAGGAGCGCCGTGCCGAATCCGTCAATTTCAAAGGCGTTGCCCATTAACGCCGCCGTCATCAGCAAAGTAATCGCGTTAATGACGAACAAAAATAATCCGAGCGTCAAAATCGTCACAGGCAATGTCAGTAAAATTAAAACAGGGCGCACGACAATGTTTAAAATGGATAAAATCATGCTCGCAATAAAAGCGGCGCCGATGCCGCTAAATTGAATGGAATCAAAATACCCGTCAATCGCCATCAATAAAACCGTGTTCACAAATACGCCAATCAACCAATTAATCATTTCCTATCACCGTCTTTTTTCATGATGATCCTCCATTTGCTTATGCCCCTTCTTCCATCATCTGCAGAGAAACGGAGCCCGCTTTCGAATCCGCGTATACATGAAACGGCGGTTTAGAAGGGTTTTCACATGCAAAACGGAGTAATTTTTGCGCAGTCTCTTGCTTTTCCTCCACAGGCGACACGTTCGCGTGCTGGCAGATCAAGCCGCCGAGGTTCGTTCTGATTTCTCCTTCCAAACATATATTGCGGGGAAGCCGCAATGCAATATTTCCTGTGACGGTTTTTCCGGTAATGACCCCATCTTCTCTTTCCGTTGCATACGCAATCCCGCCGCTAAACGTCCGCAGCCGCACGTAACGGTAATTTCCCTCCAGTTTGATTTCCCCATGGATCGTCTCCGCTTCCACTTCCTCTACTGCGCCGCGCTCAAGGATGATCGACCCATTTGCCGTTTCCAATTCCGCTTCTTCCGCGAAAAGATGTTGAAGCGTGATCGAGCCGTTCACGTTTTTCACATGCAGCTTGTTTGCGTGCAGGCGCTCCATCTCGATATCCCCGTTAAACAAGCGGAAATGTGCATCTTGATAGTGTGCTTGCGGGACATAAATCGTCGCATTTGTTTTTATAAACGGTTTCGTGACAGAAAAGCGGAAGCGCCCGTTTTGCACGAAAAACGACGTCTCTTCTATAAAGGACCGCCGCGCCGCGTCCGGTGATTCAAAACGGTAAACTTTCGCTTCACATTCGACGCGAACGTCCGCTTGTTCCCATGGTACTACTTTAATATTCCCGTTCGCAATATGCACATCGATTTCTTGCAAAGCAACATCGTTTTGTTGAAAAACATGTCTCACTTCCACTGAATTGGCAAATGGAAAATCAAATTCTTTCACTTTTTTAACGGTTGCATCAAAAAAATCAACCAATTTCTCTTTCAGCGAATCCATTTTTACGGAATGCTGTTTTCCATTCGCATGCGACCCGGACACATGATGCCAATCAAGCAAGCCGGTGGCGCTTTTTTGTTCATCTAGCTTTTCCAGCAGCGTTAGCGCCTCTTCTACTGTTAGTTTTCCGTCCTGCACCATTTTTAATATGCGTTTTTTCTCTTCCATAGGTGCTTCCCTCCCATTTATGTTATTTTAATACCCGAATTCCTTGCACAATATTCCAAACTACAATGACCAAGTTAACGATTCCCGCGATGGCAAAACCGATCCATACAAGCCCGCCTCCAACTAAAAAAGAAATATCGCTGTATTGATGCATAGCCCCCATCGTAACGCCAAGAATAATAAAAATTGCGATCGTGGCAGCCGGAATGCAATGGGACAGAAACGCTTTTTTCGCATGTTTTTTCACTTCTTGATCATCGGCAACAAAATAAACGATCACCGGAAAAATAAATCCGGCAAAAAGAACGCTGAAATAACATAATGACGCGAGCACTTTGTTGGAATTCACGAAAAATTCCTCCTTTTGTTTTTATATACGCCCGTCATCAAGAAAAGTTTCATCAAGATATGAGCAGAGAAAAAACGGCAAAGGCTTATGCCCCTGCCGTTTCATACAATGCCCTCATCCGTTCGCGGTCGCGCTCCAAAATCGGTTTTAAATAACGGCCAGTATACGAATGTTTTGCTTCAGCCACTTCTTCCGGCGTTCCCGTCGCCACGATTTGCCCGCCTTGTTCGCCGCCTTCCGGACCAAGATCGATAATGTAGTCCGCCGTTTTTATGACATCGAGATTGTGCTCAATCACGAGAACGGTATCCCCGTTATCGACTAGGCGCTGCAGCACTTTCAATAAGCGGGCAATGTCGTCGACGTGAAGCCCGGTCGTCGGCTCGTCTAAAATATAGAGCGTCCGGCCTGTCGAACGGCGGTGCAATTCGGCAGCCAATTTGACGCGCTGCGCTTCTCCGCCCGACAACGTCGTTGCCGGCTGCCCAAGCTTCATATACCCTAAACCGACATCATACAGCGTCTGTAATTTCCGCTTAATTTTCGGGATATTCCCGAAAAACTCAAGCGCATCTTCCACTGTCATCTCAAGCACTTCCGCAATATTTTTTCCTTTGTATGTCACTTCCAGCGTTTCGCGGTTATACCGTTTGCCATGGCATACTTCACACGGAACATACACATCCGGCAAAAAGTGCATTTCGATTTTAATAATGCCGTCACCGTGGCACGCTTCGCATCGCCCGCCTTTGACGTTAAAGCTGAAGCGGCCTTTTTTATACCCGCGCACTTTCGCTTCATTCGTCGCCGCAAACACTTCGCGAATATCGTCAAACACGCCCGTATATGTCGCCGGGTTGGAGCGGGGCGTGCGGCCGATCGGCGATTGGTCAATGTCAATGACTTTGTCTAAATGTTCAAGCCCTTTGATCGTTTTATGCTCTCCTGGTTTCGCCTTCGCGCGCTGCAATTTTTGCGCAAGCGCCTTATACAAAATTTCATTGACGAGCGTGCTTTTTCCGGAACCGGATACGCCGGTGACCGCGACAAACGTGCCGAGCGGGATTTTCACCGACACATTCTTCAAGTTATTTTCTTTCGCGCCGACAACCTCAATCCATCGTCCATCCGGTTTGCGGCGCTCGCTCGGAATAGGGATGAATTTTTTCCCCGATAAATATTGCCCGGTGAGCGAGTCCGGGTTGTTCATCACTTCTTGCGGCGTTCCGGCCGCAACGACGCGGCCGCCATGAATGCCCGCACCCGGCCCAATATCAATTAAATAATCAGCGGCAAGCATCGTATCTTCGTCATGCTCAACGACAATAAGCGTGTTGCCGATGTCGCGCATGCTTTTCAGCGTCGCAATCAAACGGTCATTATCGCGCTGATGGAGCCCAATCGACGGCTCGTCCAAAACGTAAAGCACCCCGGTTAAGCGCGAGCCGATTTGCGTCGCCAGACGAATGCGCTGCGCTTCTCCGCCAGAAAGCGTTCCGGCGGAGCGGTTGAGTGTTAAATAATCGAGGCCGACGTTCTTTAAAAAGCCGAGGCGCTCGCGGATTTCGCGCAAAATGAGATGGGCGATTTTTTGTTCTTTTTCGCTCAGCTGCAAGTTTTCAAAAAAGGCAAGCGCCTCCGTAACGGAGAGGGCCGTCACTTCGCCGATATGTTTGCCGCCGACGAGAACGGCGAGGCTCTCTTTTTTCAAGCGGTTTCCTTTGCACGTCGGACATGGCTGCTGCGCCATATATTTTTCCATTTGTTCGCGGACATAATCAGAACTTGTTTCCCGATAGCGGCGCTCCACGTTCGGAATAACCCCTTCAAAAACGATATATTGCTCGCGAATTTGCCCGAAGTCGCTCTGGTAGCGGAAGTAAATTTTCTCGCCGCCGCTGCCGTATAAAATTTTATCGAGCTGCTCTTTCGGCAAATCTTTTACCGGCACGTCCATGTCAATGCCGTAATGGTTGCACACCGCTTCTAACAGCTGCGGATAATATTGCGAGCTTTGCGGCTCCCACGGAGCGATGGCGTGCTCGCGCAATGACAGCTCATTGTTCGGAATGACTAAATCGGGATCGACTTCAAGCGTCGCCCCAAGGCCGTCGCAATCCGGGCAGGCGCCGTACGGGCTGTTAAACGAAAACAGGCGCGGCTCAAGCTCGCCAATCGAAAAGCCGCAATACGGGCACGCATGTTTTTCGCTAAACAGCAGCTCTTCCTGGCCAATGACATCAATCAGCACTTTTCCGTCCGCAAGCTTCAAAGCCGTCTCTAATGAATCTGCCAAACGTGTAGCAATCCCGTCTTTAATAATAATCCGGTCGACGACGACCTCAATCGAATGTTTTTTATTTTTCTCAAGCTCAATCGTTTCTGTAAGCTCCCGCATTTCCCCGTCGACGCGCACGCGCACATACCCTTGCTTGCGAATATCCTCCAGCGTTTTCGCATGCGTCCCTTTCCGCCCGGAGACGATAGGAGCGAGAATTTGCATTTTCGTCCGTTCTGGATAGGAAAGAAGCCGGTCGACCATCTGCTCGATCGTCTGCGATGTAATTTCGATGCCATGCTCCGGACAAACCGGACGGCCGATGCGGGCAAACAAAAGCCGCAAATAATCATAAATTTCCGTGACCGTTCCGACAGTCGAACGCGGATTGCGGCTTGTCGTTTTCTGGTCGATCGAAATCGCTGGCGACAGCCCTTCAATCGCATCGACATCCGGCTTATCCATTTGCCCTAAAAACTGGCGGGCGTATGCCGAAAGTGATTCGACATAGCGCCGCTGCCCTTCCGCATAAATCGTATCAAACGCAAGCGACGATTTCCCCGAACCGGAAAGCCCCGTTAAAACAACGAGCTTGTCACGGGGAATTTCGACGTCGATATTTTTTAAATTATGGGCTCTCGCACCTTTGACGATGATTTTATCCGTTGCCATACAATCATCCTTCCGCTTTTAACTCGAAAATAATATCGCGCAATTGGGCTGCCCGCTCGAAATCGAGCGCCTTTGCCGCCTCTTTCATTTCTTTTTCCAAATCGGCAATCAGCTGTTCCCGTTCTTTCTTTGTCATCTTGCTGTAAGACGGTTTCGCGTCGTATGTTTCTTTTTCTTCCGCCGCATATGTCGCGCGGATGACATCGCGGATTTCTTTTTTCACCGTCTGCGGCACAATGCCGTGCTCACGGTTATATGCCTCTTGAATCGCACGGCGCCGTTTTGTTTCATTAATCGCAATTTCCATCGATTTCGTAATCGTATCGGCATACATAATGACATGGCCATTCGCGTTTCTTGCCGCGCGGCCGATCGTTTGGATCAATGAGCGTTCCGAGCGCAAAAAGCCTTCTTTATCTGCGTCCAAAATGGCGACAAGCGAGACTTCCGGAATATCCAGACCTTCCCGCAACAAGTTGATTCCGACGAGCACATCGTATTTGCCAAGCCGCAAATCACGAATGATTTCAATGCGCTCAAGTGTTTTAATTTCCGAATGCAAATACGCGACTTTAATGCCGACTTCTTTCAAATAATCCGTTAAATCTTCCGCCATTTTTTTCGTCAGTGTCGTCACGAGCGTCCGCTCATTCCGCTTCACGCGCTCCTGAATTTCCCCGATTAAATCATCGATTTGCCCTTCAATCGGCCGGACGTCAATCGTCGGATCCAACAGCCCTGTCGGACGAATAATTTGCTCGACGACTTCCGGGCTATGTTCGAGCTCATACGGGCCAGGAGTGGCGGAGACATAAATAATTTGGTTGATTTTTTGCTCAAATTCCTCAAACGTTAACGGGCGGTTATCAAGCGCAGACGGCAAGCGGAAGCCGTGGTCGACAAGCACTTGTTTTCTCGCCCGGTCTCCGTTGTACATGCCGCGAAGCTGCGGCAAGGTCACATGTGATTCATCCACGATAATTAAAAAATCGTCAGGAAAATAATCGAGCAGCGTATATGGCGTCGATCCTGGCGGGCGCAGCGCCAAATGGCGCGAATAGTTTTCAATTCCCGAGCAAAAGCCCATTTCCCTCATCATCTCCAAATCGTAGCGCGTCCGCTGCTCGAGCCGCTGCGCTTCCAGCAGTTTCCCTTGTTCCCGCAATTCGCGCAGCCGCTCTTCAAGTTCTTTTTCAATATTTTCGATCGCTAAACGCATTTTTTCTTCCCGCGTTACGAAGTGGGAAGCCGGAAAAATCGCGACATGCTCGCGCTCCCCGATAATTTCTCCCGTCAGCGCGTCGACTTCGCGAATGCGGTCAATTTCATCGCCAAAAAATTCAACGCGAATACAATGCTCGTCCCGAGAAGCAGGAAAAATCTCCACGACATCCCCGCGAACCCGGAACGTTCCGCGTTGAAAGTCAATGTCGTTCCGTTCATATTGGATATCGACAAGACGGCGCAGCAAAGCGTTGCGCTCGATTTCCATGCCGACGCGCAGCGACACGACAAGCTCGCGGTATTCTTCCGGCGATCCTAACCCGTAAATGCATGATACGCTGGCGACAATAATGACATCGCGCCGCTCAAACAGCGCCGATGTCGCCGAGTGCCGCAGCTTGTCAATTTCATCGTTAATCTTCGCGTCTTTTTCAATATACGTATCCGTCTGCGGCACATACGCCTCTGGCTGGTAATAATCGTAGTAGCTGACAAAGTATTCAACGGCATTGTTCGGAAAAAACTCCTTCAGCTCGCTGTACAATTGCCCTGCCAACGTTTTATTGTGGGCAATCACAAGCGTCGGTTTATTTACTTCTTTTATGACGTTCGAAATCGTAAACGTCTTTCCTGTTCCCGTTGCCCCTAACAATGTTTGGTGCTTCACGCCTTTGCGAATGCCTTCGACCAGTTTGGCAATCGCTTGTGGCTGATCTCCTTGCGGCTGATATGCTGATACTAACTCAAAACGGTCTCCCACCGATTCGACCTCCTGTTTCGTTTCCTCATATTTCTCATTGTAGCACATTGGCAAAAAAGATGCATAAAAAAGCGAACTTATATTCGTTCCAAAATAGAAAACGTCTTCCAATGAAAAAACGAACGGCATTTTTGCCGTTCGCCGCGATCAAACACGCTTATTTTTTTAACTGTTTCACCATTTTCCGCGCATACAAAAACCCAACCGTCGTGGATACGATATCCGCCAAAATTTCATGCAGATCGTCCGTGTATCCTTTAAAATAAGATGCGACAAGCAACGCGACTGTCAATAATGTTCCGATATAATGATTGTACGTGACGCGGGTAAATAACAGCACAAGCAAACATGGCACAATTAATGCAATCAAAAACCACATATGAAATCCCCTTAATTAGACGGCTTCTAACGCCCATTTTTTCCGTTCTTTGACAAACAACAGCCCAAGCTCATGATGTTCGTCCTCATATAACGCCCCTTGGACGAAACGGATTTCTTCGTTTTCATCCATTACTTCTAATTTACAAAATGCCCGGTTTCGTTGCAACGCTTCATAAAATTCCGCTTCCGTTTTTACCGGCATCCCGTTCACTTTCATGATCACTTCGCCAATTTGCAGTTCCATTTTTTCCGCCTTCGAGTGCGGAAGAATGCCTAAAATGACAAGCCCATGTTCCCGCTTTGCAAAATGCGGAGGTTTCAAACGGTCTTGCCGATGCAGATAAAAAGCAAGCCATTCCCTTCCGGCCAGCGCAAGCGCCGCCGCCACGATGGAAAGCGGCGCATACCAATACCCGCCAACGGCAAACAGGCTCACCCCCCATGCCAGCAGCAGCACTTTCTGGCCGGCAAAACGAATGGAAGCTTTCGGAAGCGTCCCTTGGACACGCTGGGAAAAGCCGATTAAAAACGGCACAAGCATCAATGAATAAGAACCCCCATCATAAGGAAACAACGGCCACCATGAAAACGGGGGCGGAAGTTCCCCGGACACCGGCAGCAACACAGGAATGAGCCAAAGCCGCTGTGACCAGTGCTCCCCGACGACCAAGCCGCGCTTGCTTTTCGCCAGCTGCGGAGACGTTTCAATGGCGCCGTTGCGTAAAATCAGCCACGCTTCAACAAAAAGCAATAAAGCAAGCAACATGGCGAGCGCCGCCATATTCGCCTCGGCAAGATCAGGAAAAAAGCGTTTCATAGCTGGAAAGACCTCTTTATTGCTTGCCAGAAAACTAATGATCAACAGCGCCGTTCCCACCGTATACGCCGGAGAAAGCAGCCGCATTTGCAACGTCAATCCAAACGCGACCGTCACAAGGGCAATGAGCGAAACGGCATCGCGCGGCAACGCGATGCCGGCAGCGACCGCCGCCAACGATAAAATCAACCCAGCGGCGAGGCCGCTCCGCCAAAAAAATTTGCTTTCCTGAAACGGACTGTACACGCGAATATGAAAATGCTTTCTTTCCCGCTTTACACGCCGCCATCCAGCGGCAAGCGCCAGCACTATCCCAAAGTAAAACAACGGCTGCGCAAATAGCCGCAAAACGCCTTTGAGCGCCTCCAACACCCATATGGACATACCGCCACCACCTCATATATCGCGACCTTTTATCTCTTATTCTACCAAATCGCTGTCATAAATCCTATGATCGCACGCAATATTTTTTCCGCATCTTTTGCCGCTTGATGCCGAATCGTTCCGCACCACCACTTTCTTTGCCGAATCCGCACTAGTTTTGTCAAGCAGAAAGGAATTCCGGGCGCTGTGGAAAATGATATAAAACAAGATGAAATAAGGAGGAATCATATAAATGGAATTAAAAACGAGCATTGTCGCGAAACGCCTTGGGGTATCGCCGAAAACGATTCAGCGCTGGGTCAAAAAATATCATATTCCATGCCAGAAAAACGAAGCGGGCCACTACGTATTCGACGCCGAAACAATCTCTTTGCTGGAACAAATAAAATTTGAACACGGAACGGCATTGGAACAGCGCGATAGCCAAGAACCGCCAAACAAAACCTCCGCTGAAGCGCTATTCACCGTTTATAATCAGTTCGCCTCCCGCCTCCAGCACATCGAACACCAGCTCGATCAAAAAGCAGACGATGTCGTTTCCGTTCAGCTTCTCCAGCATCGCCAAGAAATCGAAGAATTAGCCTCCCATCTTCATAAACTCGAACAGCGCATTGCCAAATTGGAAGAAAACGCGCATAAAGAACAAGCGAACGCAGCGGAAAAAACGAAGAAAAAAGCAAAACGCCGCGGTCTCGGACACTTTATGAGTCTGTTTACGTAATTACTGCCATCAAAAAACTCCTTTCTCTTTTGCGAGAAAAGGAGTTTTTTACTGGCAACATTCCTTTACATTTTCTTCACTGATTTTTTATTATTTTTTAATGATCGTTATTTATAATGAACGGTGCTTTCTGAAGCTTCATCAAAAAGGAGCGGAACAATAATGGGAATGAAGCGAAACGAACGAACAGCGATCGGCATCGCTTTGCTTCTTTTAGCTGTTTACCTTTCTCCGCTTTATATACTTGGGGAAGATGCACACATCCGGGTACATGACAACATGGACTCCAACATTGCTTGGTATAAAGTGCTGGCGCGAAGCGGCGAGCTGTTCGGCCCGCTCAACGCCACGATTCCGCAAGTGATTAACGGGCTGCCGCGCAACGCGTTTGGCACCGAATTCAGCGGCATCGTTTGGCTCCATGCGCTGTTCCCTTCGATGGTCGCATATGCGCTCAGCCAGACGATCACCCGTGTTTTTGCGTTTATCGGCATGTATGCCTTGCTAAAAAGGCACTTCCTTCCAGATGAAGAGTCTTATCTCATCCGCGTCGGCGCGTCACTGGCATTTGCACTCACTCCGTTTTGGCCGTCGGGAATGTTGAGCACACTCGGCATGCCGATGGCGCTATGGGCGTTTTTAACGATCCGGAAAGGCGAAGCGACATGGAAAGAATGGCTTGTTCTTGTGCTGCTGCCGTTTTACGCTAGCTTCGTGCTCGGATTTTTCTTCTTTCTTGCCGCAATGGCGCTGCTATGGCTGCGTGACATCATCGTCCAAAAGCGGTGGAACTGGCCGTTTTTTGGCGCGATTGCGTTGATGACAGTCATTTTTTTCGCCATTGAATATCGTCTCGTTTATTCTCTCGTATTTGGCGAAGAACCGACAAGCCGCAACGAATTTCTTTCTTCGCGGCTCCGTTTTCTTCATTGCGTGCGGCTTACGTTCAAAAACTACTTGTTCGGTCATACGCATGTGATGACCGTGCATACGTTTGTCATTCTTCCTGTTTTATGGATCGCATTCTTTTTCGCTTGGGCGAAGCGGAGCGAAACGCTTGAAAAACGGTTTATTTTCCTGTTTGTGCTGAACTTTGTCTTGTCGACATGGTACGCGTTTTGGTTTTACAAAGGATGGCAGCCGTTAAAAGAACGCATTTCTTTGTTAAATACGTTTAATTTTGCCCGCTTTCACTTTTTGCGGCCAATGGTCATCTATTTAGGTTTTGCGTTGGCGCTGCAAATTCTCTGGAAACAGGGAATCCGGTGGCGGCGTGTCGTTCCTGCCGCTTTGGCGCTCCAGCTGTTGATTCTTGGCGGCTTTAACGAAGAAATCCGCTACCGCCTCATCGGCACGCCTTCGTTTAAAGAATTTTACGCGGAACATTTGTTTAACGAAATCAAACAATATATCGGCAAACCACAAAGTTCCTACCGCGTCGCCAGCGTCGGGCTTCATCCGGCGATCGCGCAATATAACGGGTTTTACACGCTCGATACGTATAACAATTTTTATCCGTTGTCTTATAAGCATCAATTTCGCAAAATTATCGCCAAAGAGCTCGATAAAAGCCCTGTTCTTCAAGATTACTTTGACCATTGGGGCAACCGCGTCTATCTGTTCTCCGCCGAGCTTGGCAAGCATTACATGTTCCGCAAAACATCGCATAAAAAAATTCATCATTTCGATATCAATACGAAGGTGTTTAAGCAGATGGGAGGGCGCTATATTTTCTCTTCCGTCCCAATCATGAACGCGAAAGAAATTCACCTCCGATTGTTAAGAACGTTCGAAGATTCGCAATCCGTTTGGAAAATTTATGTATATGAAGTGGAATAAGAAAGGAGGAGGCAACAATGCAAAAACCGGTTTTGACGATCGTCGTTCCTTGTTATAACGAAGAGGACGTTTTGCCGGAAACGATCAAACAGTTAACGAACGTCTTGGAACATCTTATGGAGGAACATTTAATCGCGGGCGGAAGCAAAGTATTGTTTGTCGATGACGGCAGCCGCGACCGCACATGGGAGCTTATTGAACAAGAGAGCGAACGGAACCCGCTTGTCACCGGCATTAAGCTGTCCCGCAACTTTGGCCACCAAAAAGCGCTGCTCGCCGGATTGGAAACGGCGAAAAACGATTCCGACTGCGTCATTTCCATCGACGCAGATTTGCAAGACGATGTTTCCGCCATCCGCGAATTTGTCGTGAAATATTGGGAAGGCTATGATATTGTTTATGGAGTGCGGCGCAGCCGCGATGCTGATACATGGTTTAAAAGAGCGACCGCGCAATGGTTTTACCGGTTCATGCAAAAATTAGGAGTTCATGTAGTGTACAATCACGCCGATTTTCGGTTAATGAGCAAGCGCGCTTTGGAGGAATTGAGCCGCTATACAGAGGTGAACATCTTCTTGCGCGGAATCGTGCCGCTGCTTGGCTTTCGGTCGGCGAAAGTGTTTTATGACCGCAAAGAGCGGTTTGCGGGGCAATCGAAATATCCGCTTAAAAAAATGCTGTCATTTGCGTTTGATGGGATAACTTCTTTTAGCATCGCGCCGATTCGCTTCATTACATTCATTGGATTTCTCGCTTTTTTCCTTAGCAGCATCGCCGGCATATACGCGCTGGCCGTCAAACTGCTCGGCCATGCCGAATCGGGATGGACATCCATCATTATTTCGATCTGGTTCATCGGCGGCTTGCTGCTAATGGGAATCGGCCTTATAGGAGAATACATCGGGAAGATTTATCAAGAAGTAAAAAGACGGCCGCGGTTTACGATTGAAAAAACGTTGCGTTCCCCAGCGCTTCCGCCACTTTCCAAAAAAGAAAAGGTGCAATTATGAATCAGCCGTTTCTGCGCTTTTTGCTTGTCAGCATTATCCACACTGCGGCCGGATTATCGATCATGCATCTTCTTTATCGTCTCCCCCACGTTCCGTATTGGCAGGCAACATTGGCCGGCATTGCGGCCAGTGCGGTCATCAGCTACATACTGAACCGAACGTTTACGTTTCAAAGCAATGTCTCCATTATCAAAAGCACGTTCCGCTTTATTGCGGTCATGATCGTATGCTATTATTGTTCGTACCGCCTGAGCACACAGCTCACTGATTGGGCGGCGCTGACAGCCGGCATCATTTCCCCCCGTCTGGCGAACAATGCCGCGATTTTGCTTGGCGCGGGATTTTATACGATTTTGAATTATATCGGGCAAAAACAGTTTGTATTTTTTCGTTAAAAAAACGGGCAACGCTCAAGGCGCTGCCCGTTTCGCTTTTATTGAAACAACACTTTCATCGCCGTTTTTAGCTGAACATCATTGTCTTCATTGCGAATCGCATCCATCACTTTTGCCTGCAATACGTCGGCAGTGTTTTTATCGATTTTTCCGGTTGGCGGAAGTTTGTTCGCTTTTTGGAACGCTTTAACCGCCGCCTCGGTTTCTTTGCTGAAGTAGCCATCGGTGCGGCCCGGGTCAAAGCCAATCCCTTTCAACATTTGTTGGGCATTTTTCACTTGTTCGTTGTTCATATCAAAGGAAAGTGCTTTTTCGATATGAAGCGGACTGGCGTGGAAGTAATCCGGCTGTTTGACTTCAACATCCGGCTTAACTCCTTTCTTATGAATCCAATGGCCTTCCGGCGTCAGCCATTTATAAAGCGTTAATTTTATGTTGCTGCCGTCCCCCATTGGAATCGCTTGTTGCACCGTCCCTTTTCCGAACGATGTTTCGCCGACAAGCTTGTATCCCCCCGCTTCTTTCATCGCGCCAGCCAAAATTTCCGAGGCAGACGCGCTGCCTTTGTCAATTAACACGACGATCGGATACGGCTTTTTCGCGGTCAAATCGGAATAAAAGCGCTGCTTATCGCCATTGCGCTCTTCAATTTGCACGTACGGTTTGTCTTTCGGGATGAATTGTTTTAAAATTTCTTCCACGCTTTGCAAATAACCGCCCGGATTGCCGCGGACATCAATAATTAAACCATCGATATGATCTTCTTCCAGTTTCGCCAGTTTCTTTTTAAAATCTTGTGCGGTATTTTCGGAAAACGACGTCACTTCCAAATAGCCGACTTTTTTCCCGTTATACGTTTTTACGGAATCATACACCGTTTCAATCGGAATTTCGTCGCGGACGACTTTCACTTTAATGACGTCTTTCACGCCGGGGCGAAGAACATCCAATTGCACTGTCGTCCCTTTTTTTCCGCGAATTTTCAACACAGCTTCATATAAATCAAGCCCCTCGAGGCTTTCGCCATTCACCCGCAAAATTTGATCATTCGGCTTTAATCCTGCTTTTTCCGCCGGTGAGTTTTTTATCGGTGCGACAATCGTCACTTTTCCGTCAATCATGCTGACTTCGGCGCCGATTCCTTCAAACGAAGAATCGAGCGACTCGTTAAATTGTTCGGTTGTTTTTTCGTCCATATAAACAGAATACGGATCGTTCAGCGTGCTGATCATTCCTTGGATCGCGCCTTGAATTAATTTGTCGTCGTCGACTTTTTCCACATAGCGGCTTTTTATCAATTCATAAGCCTGCTCAACTTTTTTCAGTTCTTTCTCCTCATTGTCCGTCAATGTTTTATCCGACGCAACCAACGATAGATCATGATCGCCATCAGGTGCCGCCAGTTGCATGCCCGCATACGTGCCGCCAGCGCCGATTAGCATCGATAAAACCATAAGCATTGCTGTTGTTTTTTTATTCACACTTTCTCCTCCTCACCCTATGCCATACAGGAAAGGCACCACACAACATGTCGTGCGATGCCTTCTATTTTCATCATATGATCAGCTTGTACACCGTATGATCGCATTCTGTCTCTCTGCATTACTAGTTTACACATTTCCCGTTGTTTTCTCAACCCAATAGGTTTTGAAAAAAAAATCAGGGTATTCCAAAAATGAACACCCTGCTGTGCTGTTGGACATACATTTTGTTTGTCATCTAACACCCTTTTGCGCCCATTTCTCCATTCGTTACGGCAAATCAATCAGCATAAAACGCGCGCCGTTTCCGGATGTGATATGCAGCGCCGGCGTTTCCGTAATCCGCGCCGAATCGCGCTTGTGCAACACCGCCTCCCCGTTTAACGCAACATCGCCTTCAATCACAAAGAAAAAGATTCGGCGTCCTTCTTGCTGCGCAAATGTAAGCTCACGTCCCGCTTCTAAATCGGAAAGATAAATCGTCAAGTCTTGATGAATATGAGCAATTTCCGGAGAAGAAGGGTTTTTCGCCACAACCGGAAGCAGCGCATTTTTCATTTTCTCGACATTGAACGTCGTCCGCTCATACGACGGGGTTAACCCGCGGACTTCAGGCAAAAACCATAGCTGTAAAAAATTCACTTCTTCCGTTGGCGACGGGTTTGTTTCTGAATGAATGATCCCCGTCCCCGCCGACATCCGCTGCACGCCGCCAAACGTTGTCGTCGCGGTATGTCCTGCGCTGTCTTCATGTTTTAAATATCCTTTCAGCACAATCGAAACAATTTCCATTTCTTGATGAGGATGGGCGCCAAATCCCCGAAGCGGAGCGACAAAATCGTCGTTTAATACGCGCAACGGGCCAAACTGAAGATTATTAGGATCATAATAGTCGCCAAAAGAAAAACTATGGTATGTCTTTAACCATCCATAATCCGCATGATAGCGGGATTGCGCGGGATATATTTGCATCATGTGCACACACTCTCCTTATTGGATTTATCCAAAAATAATCGCATCGAGCGAATACTGCCCCGGACCGGTGAGCGCCACCCCTATGGCAACCGCAATAATTGCCAGATTATACTCATAGCCGTTTTGCGTCACCCAATATCCGTTTGGCCCATGCACTTTTGCGATTGCCACAATCATCGGCACAACCATTAATAAAGCAGCCAGCGGAGTCCATAAACCGATGGCGAATAAAATGCCGCCGGCCAGTTCGCTTGCCCCTGCCGCAAGCGCCATCGCCTTTCCTGGTTTTAATCCGATCGACTCCATCCAGCCGGCCGTTCCCTTCAGCCCGTGCCCGCCAAACCAGCCGAACAACTTTTGAGCGCCATGCCCCGCGAATGTTAGTCCAAAAACGAAACGGATTAATAACAATCCGATGCTTGCCATCACCAACACACTCCTTTTGTCATTATCTTTATTTCATAAATCTCGAATTCAAGATAAAAGTATAAAACTGTCATCCGGATCTGTCAACCAAAAATGATTGCCCCCGATTAAAAATAGATTTCATTCACCGGACTGCAAACGGAATTTTATGCACGGCTTTGCGATCCGTCCAACATACAGGCAAAAAACCGAGCAGTGAGGCACTGCTCGGTTTCATATTTAAAAATTAATATAATCCAGCGGATTTACCGCATTGGATTTTGCCGGATTCCATTGGCCGCGATGCAGCTCAAAGTGAAGGTGAGGGCCTGTGGAACGGCCTGTATTGCCCATATAACCGATGACTTGCCCTTTGCGGACGGCTTGTCCCTCGCCGGCAAGGCGTGCTTCAAGATGCGCGTATACGGTCGTGTATACTTGCCCGTTAATCACATGAGTAATGAAAATGACGTTGCCATAGCTGCTTGAAAAATATGAGCGGAACACGTATCCGTCAGCTGCCGCAACAACAGGAACAACCGCACCGCGCTTACCGATATCGATTCCCGCATGGAATTCGCCGCCGCCAAAGCTGCGATAGCCGAATCCGGACGTAACCGGACCGTTCGCCGGTCTCATAAACGCACCGCTTGTAACAGGCGGAACGTTCGATTCGCTTCGTGAACTTGATGAACCGCCGCTGTAAATGCTTCCGCTTCCGGATGAAGATGTATGGCTGGCAGCCGCTCTACGTTTTGCTGCTTCTTCTGCCCGTTTTTTCTCCATCAGCTGTTGAAGCTGGTATTTGACAGCTGCTTCCTGCTTTTTCAACAATTCTTGTTCTTCCGCGAGCTCCATTTTCAGTTCATAATGTTCTTGCTCTTTTTGTTTTAAATTGGCCATTAACTGATTCTTTTGGTTGATTTGCTCATTTAATGTCTGCTTAAGCTGCTCCAGCTCTTTCAAATCCGCTTGAAGTCGGCTTAGTTTATCGGTAAGTTCCTTTTCTTTTTTCTCTTTTAGCGCTTTATCGGCCTGTTGTTCACGAATAATTTGTTTGTCCGCTTCAAAAATAGTTGTCACTGCGCTGATGCGGTCAATGAAGTCGCTGAAGCTTTGCGACCCAAGCAATACTTCGAGATAGCTGATCACTCCGCCACTTTCTTGCAGCGAGCGCACGCGCTCTTTTAAAATCTCGTTCCGCTTTTCGATGCGCGCTTGCACTTCAGCGATTTCGCGCTTCAATGTTTCCACAGCTTGTTCTGTTTGTTGAATGTCCGCCGACAAGCTGCGGATTTTCCCACTTGTTTCTTCCACTGCTAAATCGAGCTTTTTAATCTCCGCAGAGAGCGATTTTTGTTGTGTCTGCAATTGTTGGATTTGTTGATCCGCGTTGTTGATTTTATCTTGCACCGCAGACTGTTTGGAGCGAATATCATTAATTGCATCCCGTTTTTCTTGAATTTCCCGGTCGCTTACCGCGTCCGCAAAATGCGGAAAAACGCCGATGCTCAACACTGTCGCCGCCGCAAGCGCCATTACTTTCCTTCTTTTCATCAATCTATTCCCCTCTCCCTTTTATTTCTTTCAAACTTTCAAAAATCTGCGGACAGACATCATGCTTCCCCAAACGCCGATGCACGCTCCAAAAATCAGCAAAATCAAGCTGATTTGCCACATAAACGGATTCAGCGGCAGAAGCTCGATAAACGGCACGGTAATTTTCGGTTCTAAAAATTTATAAATGTTATAATAAACGACCAAGATCGACACAATTGGAAAAATCGCGCCAATAATGCCGAGCCACAATCCTTCCAAAAAGAACGGCCAACGAATAAATCCGTTCGTCGCTCCTACTAATCTCATAATCTCGATTTCGCGCCGCCGCGCAAAAATCGTAATTTTAATCGTATTCGAGATTAAAAACATCGCGGTGAACAACAGGCCGATAATCAGCACAATCCCGACGTTCCGCGCCACTTTCAACGTGCTGAACAATTTTTCTACTTGACCTTGGCCGTAGTTCACTTTGTGCACAAATTGGAGCTTTTCAATTTGTTTGGCCACTTTGATCGTGTCTGTCGGTTTTTCTGTCTTGACAACATAAACGTCGCTTAACGGATTATCTTGCTCAAACAAACGGAACGAAGAACCTTCTTCTCCGAAACTTTTAATTAAATTTTTCAATTCTTGTTCTTTCGAAGAATAGCGTATTTCCTTCACTTTAGGAATTGCTTCAATTTGCGCGCGAAGCGCTTGTTTATCTTGCTCATTCGCCGCCACATCAATATGGACGCGAATTTCGACATCGTTTTCGATTTTTTCCGCGAAATGGTTCATATTAAACATGACAACTAAAAACACGCCAACTAACAGCAACGTAACGGTCACCGCACTGATGGAAGCGAACGTCATCCATCCGTTTCTGCCAAGACTTTTCATGCTTTCCCGCATGTGGCGCTTCAGGGTGTTAAGCCTCATAGCCATATTCTCCCTTCGCCTCATCACGGACGATTTTCCCGTTTTCCATTGCAATGACGCGCCGTCTAATCGTATTGACAATTTCGCGATTATGTGTCGCCATCACAATTGTTGCGCCGCGATTGTTGATTTTTTCAAACAGATCCATAATTTCCCATGATGTTTCCGGATCTAAATTTCCCGTCGGTTCATCAGCGATGACAATTTTCGGAGAATTGACGATCGAGCGGGCGATCGAAACGCGCTGCTGCTCCCCGCCGGAAAGCTCATCCGGATATGAGCGCACTTTATGCTTAAGACCGACTAATTCGAGCACTTCCATCACTTTGCTGCGAATCAGTTTCGGAGACTCTTCAATTACTTCCAAAGCAAACGCTACATTTTCATATACCGTTAGCTTAGGAAGCAATTTGAAGTCTTGAAAGACGACCCCGATATGCCGGCGCAATAACGGAACTTTGCTGTCCCTTAATTTTGCAAGATTCACGCCGTTGACCATAATGGTGCCGCTTGTCGGTTTTTCTTCACGGTATATCATTTTCACAAGCGTCGATTTCCCCGCGCCGCTTGGTCCAACGACATACACGAATTCCCCTTGCTTGATGCGGACGTTCACCCCGTTCAGCGCCACTACGCCGTTCGGATACGTCTTGTATACATCTTGCATTTCAATCATGCTTTATCACCTAATCTCGTTTTCTTTGATGTTCTCACTCGAGCTGTTTCACCTTATTTCGAACCGATCATACAAAATTCCGCAAAGTTTATTATAACATTATCTCGTAAATTTTAATTTTACATTTATATTTCAAAAACATTACACCAGAAAAAATCCGGCCCTTGTTAAGGTGCCGGATCGGCAATCACTATTATTTTTTGGACGCAAGCCATTCCGCCACTTTGTCAGCGTCTTCTCCTTTGATAATGCCAGCCGGCATGCTGCCGCGTCCTTCTTCAATAATTTTTTTAATGTCATCTTTGGAATATTTGCTGCCAACTTTTTGCAAGTTTGGACCAGCTCCGCCCGACAAATCTTGCCCATGACAGGAAGCACAGTTTTGTTGGAAAATGTCTTCTGCCGCTGATGCTGTCGAGCCGCCGCTATCGTTGTTGTTATTGGACGCGTCATTTCCGCCGCCGCAGGCAGCGAGCAACAGCGAAGCGCCAATAAACAGACTGGCAAGTTTCCATTTCATAAAACAAACTCCCCCTAGTCCTATTAATTGCATACATTGTTATTATAACCGATTTCACAAAAATTACGTGCGCTTAAATCCTTCCCCGAGCACTTCGGCGGCGTTCATCACAATGACAAACGCTGATGGATCAATGGTTTTCACCAATTGTTTCAATTTTGTGAACTCCGCTTGCTGCACCACACACATTAACACCGGGCGTTCATGGTCGGTATAGCCGCCATACCCCGACAGCCTTGTGACGCCGCGGTCAATTTCATGCAAAATCGCGCGGCGCACTTTTTCTTCCTCATTGGTAATAATCATCGCCATTTTCGAGCTGCCGAGCCCGACTTGCACTAAATCGATCGTTTTGCTTGTCACATAAAGGCCGATGAGCGCATACAGCGCTTGTTCAATATCAAAGACAAACGCTGCAGTTGATACGATAAGCCCGTCGATCAACACCACGCACATGCCGAGGGACAATCCGGTGTATTTATGAATGATTTGCGCCGCCAAATCGGTCCCGCCTGTTGACGCTTTGCCGCGAAACACAATGCCGAGGCCAAGCCCGACGCCAATGCCGCCAAACAGCGAACCAAGCAGCGGGTCACGGGTGGCTGGTTCAACATCTTTCGTCAAATAGACAACAAGCGGCAAAAACAATGTGCCGACAAGCGTCTTCACCCCAAATTGCCTGCCAAGCAAAACAACTCCGGCAACGAACAAAGGAATGTTGAGCGCCCATTGCACATAGGCAGGCTGCCAGCCGAACACCGCATGGGCGATCGTGCTGATTCCGCTGACACCGCCGGAGGCGACGCGGTTTGGCAATAAAAAAAGATTAAACGCCACGGCGACTATCGCCGAACCAATCAATATGCACAAATATTCTATGACAAGTTCCGTTTTCGGATGCAATAGCCGATTTTTTCTTCTCATTCGTCCGACCTCCTATGAGAGTATAGCACGCCCATTTTCGTAAGTAAATGGCATCTGATTAAAGCAGCAGCGCAGTAAAGCCAGCTTGTGAAAAAAAGCGAACACCAGCCGTCACCGGCAAAGCATTCACGCAAAAAAGGACGAAATCCGGGATTGCACACAAACGAAAACGCCGCAAAGCGATTTTATCCAGTGCACTGGGTGGGATAAAAGTGTTTATAACCAAAAAGAAGGTGCCCCAAAAGCGATGGGACACCTTCTGCGCTGCCTTTATATAAGAGAACATTGTGAGGAAACCTGATCTATACTGTTTGTGGCCAAACAGCCTTTATTTTAGTTTGGAACGCAAGTACGCGTCAATAAATATGTCGATTTCGCCGTCCATTACGGCTTGCACGTTCCCCACCTCGACGTTCGTGCGGTGGTCTTTGACGAGCGAATAAGGATGGAACACGTACGAACGGATTTGGTTTCCCCAGCCGATTTCTTTTTGCTCGCCGCGAATTTCCGCAAGCTCGGCTTGCTGTTCTTCCAATTTCTTTTGGTAAAGCTTTGCTTTAAGCATATTCAGCGCTTTTTCGCGGTTTTTAATTTGCGAACGCTCCGATTGGCACGTCACCACAATGCCAGTCGGGATATGAGTGATGCGCACGGCGGAGTCCGTCGTGTTGACGTGCTGCCCTCCGGCGCCGCTGGAACGGTACGTATCAATTCTGATCTCTTCCGGGCGGATTTCAATTTCAATGTCATCGTCCATCTCTGGAATCACTTCACAAGAGACGAATGATGTATGACGGCGTCCGGACGCATCGAACGGAGAAATCCGGACAAGGCGGTGCACGCCTTTTTCTGCTTTCAAATAGCCGTAGGCGTTATGCCCTTTAATAAGAAGCGTGACGCTTTTAATTCCCGCTTCTTCGCCAGGCAGATAGTCCAGTGTCTCCACTTTAAACCCTTTTTTCTCCGCCCAGCGCGTATACATCCGCAAAAGCATTGAAGCCCAGTCTTGTGATTCCGTGCCGCCCGCGCCAGGATGAAGCTCTAAAATCGCGTTGTTTTTATCATATGGCTCGTTTAAGAGAAGCTGGAGCTCAAATTCGCTAAAATCTTTCGTCAATCTTTTCGCTTCTGTAACCAGCTCCTGCTGCAAATCTTCATCCGGCTCTTCTTTGATCAACTCATACGTCACTTCTAAGTTTTCAAAGCGTTCCTCAAGCGATTGAAACTCGCCCACTAAATCTTTCAGCGCATTTGCTTCATTAATCACCGTTTGCGCCGCTTTTTGGTCATCCCAAAAGTCCGGCGCCGCCATTTGCTCTTCTAGCTCGCGAATGCGCGCTTGCTTTGCTTCGAGGTCAAAGAGACCCCCTTATTTCCGCTAATCGCTTAGCCATTTTTTCAAGTTCCTGCTTTATTTCGATCAAGTCGATCATGATGCTTCACCTCGTAACTCATTGTACTGGATTTTCCAAGGGAGAATCAATGGGTGCGGCGGCCTTTTCGCGCAAACAAAGCGAGGGGAAATCCCCCACCCCGCCGCAGCCGTTATGCATTTTTGCCGCAGCAATGTTTATACTTCTTGCCGCTTCCGCAAATGCAAGGATCATTGCGGCCGATGCGCACCGCTTTCCGGTACGGTTTCCGCTTCGTTTCCCCTTTTCCTTCTTTCGGATGAACCGCTTCGCCTTTCGCCACTTCCTGGCGCTCAAGATTGCTGTGAATTTCCGCTTTCATAATATATTTCGCCACTTCTTCTTCAATGGAAGCGATCATGTTTTCAAACATCGCGTATCCTTCCATTTGGTATTCGCGAAGCGGATCGATTTGTCCGTACGCCCGCAAATGAATGCCTTGGCGCAGCTGTTCCATCGCGTCAATATGGTCCATCCATTTCATATCGACGGCGCGCAAAACGATGACGCGTTCAAATTCGCGCATTTGTTCCGGCGGAATTTGCTGTTCTTTTTCATCATAGCGCGCTTTCACTTTTTCCCAAATCAGCTCAATCATTTCTTCCGGCTCTTTGCCGCGCAAATCGTTAACGGTCACATCGCCTTCCGGCAACAAATTCGCGTTCAAGTAATCGACAATTCCTTTTAAATTCCAGTCTTCCGGAAGTTCTTCTTTCGGCGTATAAGTGTTGACGACGCGCTCAATGACGGATTGGATCATTTTTTCAATAATATCACGCAGGTTCTCGGCATCGAGCACTTCATAACGCTGGCGGTAAATGATTTCGCGCTGCTCGCGCAACACGTCGTCGTATTGAAGCAGCTGCTTGCGGGCATCGAAGTTGTTGCCTTCAACCCGCTTTTGCGCCGACTCGACCGCTTTCGTGACCATTTTGCTTTGGATCGGCTGCGAGTCATCCATGCCCAGCCGGTCCATCATCGACATTAAGCTTTCTGAGCCGAAACGGCGCATCAGTTCATCTTCGAGCGACAAGTAAAATTGCGAGACGCCCGGGTCGCCCTGGCGCCCTGAACGGCCGCGCAGCTGGTTATCAATGCGGCGGCTTTCATGGCGCTCCGTGCCGATCACCGCCAAGCCGCCAAGCTCTTTCACGCCTTCACCGAGCTTAATGTCCGTGCCGCGCCCAGCCATGTTTGTCGCGATCGTCACGGCGCCTTTTTGGCCGGCTTGGGCAATGATTTCCGCCTCTTTCGCATGGTTTTTCGCATTTAATACATTATGCGGAATGCCGCGTTTTTTCAACATGTTCGAAAGCAGTTCCGACGTTTCAATCGACACCGTCCCGACGAGCACCGGCTGCCCTTTCGCATGGCGCTGTGCGATATCTTCCACGACAGCGCGGAATTTTCCTTCCATCGTCCGGAAAATCAAATCCGGGCGGTCTTCGCGGATGACCGGTTTGTTGGTCGGAATGACGACAACTTGCATGTTATAAATGTTGCGGAACTCTTCTTCTTCCGTTTTCGCCGTTCCTGTCATCCCTGCCAATTTTTCATACATGCGGAAGTAGTTTTGGAACGTAATCGTCGCAAGCGTCATCGACTCGTTTTGGATTTCCAGCCCTTCTTTCGCCTCGATCGCTTGGTGCAGACCGTCGCTGTAGCGGCGCCCTCTCATCAAGCGGCCGGTAAACGGGTCGACGATGACGACTTTTCCGTCTTCCACGACGTAATCCACATCACGGTGCATCGCCACATGCGCTTTAAGCGCCAGATTAATATGATGGTTCAGCGTTACATGCTTTAAGTCAAACAGGTTGTCGATGCCAAACGCCTTTTCCGCTTTCGTAATCCCTTCTTCGGTCAGCTGTACGCTTTTCGTTTTCTCATCGTACGTATAATCGACATCCTTTTTCAGCGTGCGTACAAACGCGTTCGCCTGGATATACAGCTTCGTCGATTTTTGCGCAGTTCCCGAAATGATCAGCGGCGTCCGCGCTTCGTCAATCAAAATCGAGTCCACTTCGTCAATGATCGCATAATGGAGCGGACGCTGCACGATATGCTCCTTATAAAGCACCATGTTATCGCGCAAATAGTCAAAACCGAACTCGTTATTCGTTCCGTACGTAATATCGGCATTATACGCCGCCTGCTTTTCTTCGCGCGACATGCCGCTTAAATTCAAGCCGACGCTAAGTCCAAGAAACTCGTACAACTTGCCCATTTCCGTTGCGTCGCGGGTCGCCAAATATTCGTTGACCGTCACGACGTGCACGCCTCTTCCGGTTAAGGCGTTTAAATAAACAGGCATCGTCGCCGTCAGCGTTTTTCCTTCCCCTGTTTTCATTTCGGCGATATTTCCTTCATGAAGGACGACGCCGCCCATAATTTGCACTTTATACGGATATAATCCAAGGACACGCTTTGCCCCTTCGCGCACGACGGCAAACGCTTCAACCAACAAATCATCAAGCGATTCCCCTTGTTGGTAGCGCGCCTTAAATTCCTCCGTCTTTTGGCGCAACTCGGCATCAGAAAGCTTTGCCATCTCCGGGCCAAGCGCATCGACTTGGTCAGCGATCTTTTCTAAACGGCTAAGCTGGCGTTTGTTCGGATCAAACACTTTTTTCAATACTCCAAGCATAGAAAACGCTCCTTATTCATATAGAATCACTAATTTACATAATATCACGTACACAGATGGGTGACAACTAAGACGCGGAGAGGCACAAAGGGGAAACAATGGAAAGAAAGGCCTTTATAGCTGGAGCAGCTTTATTCTTGGGATTGAATTTGTTCAATAGCCCCTTCTACATGTAAAAGACGCTTGTTGAGCGCATATATTTCAAATCCTTTTTCTTCTACTTTCTTACCTATATTTTTCAACAGGGCATGTACATCGTCAGCGGCTTGTTTTTCCAGACGCAGTAAAGCTTCTTTCACCTCGCATAATCCCCGTTCTACCTGCTCAAGCTGCCCTTTCACATTCACCATATCATTTTCAAGACGATCAAGACGGCCATTTGCCTCTTTCATTCCTTGCTCAAGACGTTCTAACCGCGCTTCCATTGTTGCGAAACGTTTTTCCATTTGAGCGAAGCGCTCATCAACCTGAGCAAAGCGTTTATTCATTTCAGCAAAACGTTCATCAACTTGAACGAAACGTTGGTCAATCTGCTCAAAGCGTTTGTCAATTTCCTCAAAACGTTTATCAATTTGTTCAAAACGCTGGTCAATCTGCTATCAATCTGCTCAAAACGTTTGTCAACTTGTGCGAAACGTTGGTCAATCTGTTCAAACCGTTTATCCATTTGCTCAAAACGGCCGCGAACTTCTGATTGAAATTGTCCAACATTCGTTTCGACCTTGTCCAGCTTTACTAAAATTTGCCGCAAAAGCTCCTCCATCATTTTTCTGCTCTTTTTTAACATTATAACATCCCCTGCCGGCACTGGCAGGGGATGAATGTCAGTTTGCTTCAATTAAACCGTATTTTCCGTCTTTGCGGCGATACACGATGTTCGTGCGGTTTGTTTCCGCGTTCGTAAAGATGAAGAAATTATGGCCAAGCAAGTTCATTTGCAAAATCGCTTCTTCGCTGTCCATCGGTTTTAAGCTGAAATGTTTCGTGCGGACAATTTCAAATTCTTCTTCCTCATTATCCTCCGCCGGAGCGTTTGTTTGCACGGTAGCCACTTGTTTGACTTCTTTATCACGATCGCGCAATTTGCGGTTGACTTTCGTTTTATGTTTGCGGATTTGTCGTTCCAATTTATCCGCTACTAAATCAATGGCCGCGTACATATCATCATGGCGTTCCTCCGCGCGCAGCAGCAACTGCGGCATCGGGATCGTCACTTCAATTTTCCCTTGTTTATCGTTATATACTTTTAAATTGACGTGAACATGAATGTTTTCCGTATTTTCAAAATATCTTTCCAACTTTCCGATTTTTTTCTCGACATACTCACGCAATGCCGGAGTCACTTCAATGTTTTCCCCGCGAATGTTATAGATCATCGCTGACCACTCCTTTATCAAGGGTATGTATATTATATTCAACAATATCAAACAAAATCCTCCTTCAATCGGGAAAGGGTTTTTGAAAATTTTGTGATAAAAGCAAAGAGGGTGTTTGCAATGCACCCCCTCTTTTTCCTTTAGGATGATAACCTGTTGAAACAACATCACTTTTATTAATCAGGCAGTTCACTACTTTCTCTTATCGTAAAAACGGCCATCATATGTTTCCACATATGAAAAAGCGTTCTCATAAGATTGCTGTAAACGTTTTTTTTCGTTCCATCTTTTCAAATCCATTTTTATATCCTCATATAAACGACGCAACCCTTTTTGAATGTCTTGCTCCATTTCCACAATTTTTCGGGCTTGAGGATGCTGGTGTAAGTTTTCGTATGATCCCTGCTTTAATCTGGCGATAATTTTTTCCCTTTCAGCCAACAATTGCTCCACTTTCTCCACTTGCTTGTCACGTTCATCCGCTGAATGCTGAAGAACTTCCAGCAAGCTTTCTGAACAAGAGACAAGCTGCTCAATCAAATCCATTAGACTTGATCTCCTTTAAACTGCTTTTGGCGGGTTAAACGAATGACTTCTTCCCATGTATCACGAAACTCTGCCACAAACCCTTCTACTTCTTCAACGATGGAAATGTCATTTTTTATGTTTGCTTCAATCAACCGCCGGTTCATATATTCATACATAATCATCATTTGTTTGGCAATTTCGTATTTTTGGTTCAATGTCGCCATAAGTTCTTGAATAATTCTTTGCGCTTTTTGCAAATTTGTATTCCGCTCTTGTATGTTCCCCTCACGCATTGCCTGTTTGGCTTTGTTTAAAAACTTCAGGCAACCGTTATAAAGCATTAATGTTAATTCACCCGGCGAAGCAGTACTCACGCTATTTTGTTTATAAACTTGATGAATTTGCTGAGTAGTCATGTGTTAGCATCTCCCCATTTAAGTAAATTAATGCTTAGCCTTACATTCCTCCGCCAAATTGCCCCATGAGGAACATTGATTGCTGGTTCGCTCTTTGGATTGCTTGCTCCATCGCCGTAAATTGCCGCCAATAACGGGATTCAATATCCTGAAGGCGCCGTTGAAAATCGGAAATTTGGTTTTCAACATCCCTTAGCTGCAGACCGATGGAATATTGATTTTCTGTGTACGTCGGTTTACCTGCTTTTTTCTCAATATTGGTGATAATCCCTTTTATTGTATCACGAAGGCGCTGCACAATGCCACGGGTGTCAGAAGTCACTTGGCCAGTGGCAGAATCTTTGGTGATTGCACCATTTTGCGTCAATGTTTTCACTACTTTATCCGGATCGCTTTCAAGCGCTTTGCGCAACTTGTCGTAATCAATCACAAGTTTGCCGCCGCTAGAAATTTCACTGGTTGTGGTAATTCCAAATTCAGAAAGAGTATCAATGACATTCTCACCGATCCCATCTACTCTACTATATAAGTCCCGGCGCATTTGTGATAATCCATTCGAAATAATTGAATCTCCACGAAGCAATCCGCTCTTCGCTTTTTCTTCCCATAGCTCGATCTGCTTTTCCGTCATTTCCTTTTTTTGTTCATCAGTAAGCGGCGGATAATCGCGATAACGCTTTTCACGGATTTTATCATTTAATGTGCCGATTAGTTCGTTATATTTGTTGACGAACTCTTCAATTTTCGCAATCATGCCGTCAACGTCAGTGGAGGAAGTAACCGTCACAGGAGTAGAAGTTACAGCTTTCACCGTGTATTCTATGCCGTTAATCGTAAATGTATTTGATTGTCTTTCCATTTCTAATCCATTTAACGTAAATTTTGCGTTTTGTCCGCCATTTGCTAAAGAAGTAACACCTGAATTGCCGTTTTGGTCATTTCCTGTACCAAAACCAAAGATAGTAGCAAAAATATCATCGCCTGTCGCAGATTTCACATAAACTTCTGCTTTATCAACATCAATTGTGTCCAATGTACCAGTTGCTCGGGTGGAAATTCCCATTTTTTTGGAACTGTCATCAAAAATGGCATTGATATTTAAACTTGATTGATTAAGCTTCTTCACAACATCAGCGATCGTATCATCCGGGGAGAATGTTATCTCTTCTTCTTTATATGTTCCGTTAGCTTGCAGCGCGACAATAGTTATTTTAGTCTCGGCCGCTAACCCTTTCTCACTTAGTTTGGTAGCCGAAGACGCATTCCCCACTTCCCCCGAAACACCAGTAGCAGCCATAGCCAATTGGGAAACTGTTATCGTATTTGTTGAATCGTACGATGAACTCAGCGCTTTCACGCTTACTGCCGCTTCGTTTGATGAAGTCGCTGTTTTTTTATAAAAGTTACTGGATAACATAAAATTATCAAATAAATATTGATCGAAATCCGCTAATTTTTTGTTGATTTCACGGTATGCATCACGCTGCCATTCAAAAATTTGCTTTTTCTGATATAATTTATCAAGCGGAATGCGTTCTGCCTTCATTAAGTCATTCACGAGCTGATCGATGTCCATTCCGCTCGCTAAACCACCGATTCGCATCGGTGCCATATTACTCGCCCCTTTCTAAATTTTTTCATCAACGATCATGCCAAGAAATTTTTGCATGGTGTAAAACGCGTCTAACAATTTCTTCGGAGGAATTTCCCGTATCACTTCTTCTGTGTCGTCATCGATGACTTGCACGTAATATTGGTTTAACTCTTCATGCAGTATAAATTTAAGGGAGCGGTTGTGAATTTCTAAAAACTCATTTAATTTGTTAGTGATTTCTTCCACCTTTTTTTTCGATACTGGTGTTTCTTCATTGACCTCGCTCTGTTGCTCCATAATTTTTTGCATCAAAGCTGCACCTTCTTTGGATGTCTGAGGAATATAAGCTTCCTGCAACGGCAATGAATTTTCGATTTTCATCATTCTCTTCCTCCTGCATCACTTCTTTACTACTTTTTATATCGGCTTTATTTAGAATATTTAAAGTTTCATGGAAAAAAGTCGATATATAAAATGAGCACAACAACAGAGAAGATCGAGGTGAGTGTATGAAAATACAAAACCAGTCAATGATTGCTTTTTCGACCTACCGCTATCAGCGAAATGTCACTAATCTGACCAAAACACTGGAGAAACTCTCTTCAGGTTTAAAAATTTATCGGGCGAGTGACGATGCTGCAGGATTAAGCATTTCAGAAACATTGCGGGCACAAATAAGAGGTTTGGCGCAATCGCAGCGAAATATGCAAGACGGCCTTTCCGTTTTAAAAGCAGCCGAAGAAGGGTTAATGAACGTCAATCACCTCCTGCAACGGATTCGGGAGTTAGCTGTACAAAATGCCAATGATACACTCGACGCAAAAGACCGCGCAGCCAGTCAAAAAGAATTGGATCAGCTGCTGCAAGCGATTGATGATACTGCTGAAAAGCTTGAGTTTAATACAAAGAAAATTCTTGGCGAAAACATACCGCTAACATTACAAGTCGGCGCAAATCCCGGCCAAACCATTACCGTTGACATGGTTGATACAAGCACGACCAGCCTTGGACTTAACGGAGCAACGCTATTAACGCGGACAGATGCTGAACAGCTTATAACAAAAGTGGACAATGCGCTTAAAAAAGTAACAAATGACTTAACAAATGTCGGGGCTGATTACGAAGCGATTGAACATCACTTAAATAATACTATGTTAAAAGAAGCGAACTTAACCACATCCGAATCGATGTTGAGAGACGCAAACATCGCCCGCGAAATGATGAACTACATAAGCGGAAAAATTCGGCAACAAGGAGATTACCTGCTTATTTCGCACATAAACCGCAATGTGGAGGAGACGTTAAAATTATTGACGTGATAACATAAAGAGGCTGCCTCAAAAAGTCACTGAATCGACCTTTTTGAAGCCAGCCTCTTTTTTCTCTTTTTTATTATTATGTATTGTCAAAAATCGCCTCATCACTATTCTTTTTTAATCTAATCCAGCAGTTTCCATCTACTTTTTTCAAATTTCGGATAACATAAACTGACTCCTATTCCCCATGTAATTTTGAGAGCTTCTTCATGAATGCAACGCGATGGCTGATTAAGCTTGCCTGCTATGTCACGTTGCATCCTTATCTATAACTCAAGTTTTTATTCTAGTTTTGCAACACTATCAATTATATAAAGGCTTCAAGGACATTATTGGCAACCCATAATCAAAATCTACTGTGTATTCTATTGTACTACTTCTAAATACAGTCTTTCTATTAAGACAATAGGGATCTTTTTTAGTCCACTTTACATTTTCCATAACAAATTTGAATAACTCCAAAAAATCGGCGTTTAATCCATGATCTGTTGAGTAAAATCGTTTATTATCTACTTTAGATTCATCTATAATAAAGAACTTTGTAACACCTACTTCATTACAAAATTTCTCTTTTTCTTTATAAGGAACTAGACTATCATCTTTTCCATGGAAGGACCAAATCTGTGAGTTGTTGTGAAAATCTTTATATAAGTACGGCAAATAAAGTATATCTTTATCATAATTTAATTTTTTTGCCAAATAGGAAAACTCTGTTTGCAATGTCATTTTTCCAATAATGTTAAATATGTATCTATTGGCATATAAGTATGCTGGCTTAATCCAACCCGAGTTATCAATTAATAATGTAAAATCATTTGGTGCCAATCGGTTACATAAATAACCTAAATACGCTCCATGAGAATGACCATAAGCAATTACTTTATTTTGATTAAATGATAAATTGTTATCTTTTAAAATAATTTTTACTGCATACAAAGCTGCTAACAAATCGAGTGCTTGCATAAATCCCATATCATTGAAATTTTCATTATTTTCATCCAAAATTTCTAACATTGGAATTTTTATAGGATATTTTGAAAATATTTGAATAAATTGCTCCCAGGTAATATTTTCTTCTTTTAATTTCCAATAGTCCTCATTAGAGATTATATTTTTAAACTCACTGATATCAATATTCAGTTTTGCTTTTTTGGTGTTTTGCATAAATTCACTACCAAAATAATCACACTGAATTGTTACAAGATTGTATTGATCAGCAAACTGCTCTCTCATCTTTTTATATACATTTGACTGTGAGTTTCCCCCAAACCCCGGTATTAACAACAAAAGACCAGTCTCTTCATTTACTCCTGCATCTGGCTCAGAAAAATAGATAGTAAGCTGTCTGCCTGTATTATTTCCAGTATAAATATTATAGTGAGCTGGAATAGTTAATTCATAATTTTTTGCCAATACACTCCCCCCTTCTAAATAAAAGTCTTTATTTTATCACATCTGATTTAATAATTCAATCTCTTTCACTAAAACCTAACCAGTGAGAAATACTAGTGATGATACCCCTACTTTCATGTCATTATACAATTTTTTAAAATTATTATAAAATTGGATTCATTTACATTGTTCACACATAAACTTTTTTAATATACATTTCTCTTTACCGCTTCAATCACATCATTCACATCTTCATCCGTCATTTTAGGAAAAATCGGCAATGTTAATGCTTGTTCATACCATTGTTCCGCTTTTGGGCAAATTCCTTTTCTATATCCCAACTTTTGGTAATAAGGATGCCAATAAACCGGAATGTAATGCACATGAACACCAATGTTTTCTGCGCGAAGACTCTCAAAAATTTCTCTGCGGCTGCGTTTTAGTTTATCCAATTTTAATTGAAGCACATACAGATGCCAGCCCGATTGAGTTCTTTCAAGCTGCATTGGCACAATAACAGAATCCATCGTTTTAAACGCTTCATTATACATATTTGCAATTTCTCGGCGTCTTTCGATAAAACAATCCAATTTGTCCATTTGTGAAATGCCTAACGCCGCTTGAAGATCAGTCATTCGATAGTTATACCCTAAATCTACCATTTCATAATACCAAGGGCCTTCATCCCGTGACAAATTATGCTTTATAATGCCGTGCGAGCGAAACCGTTTTAGTTTTTCATAATACTCCTCTGAATCAGTTACGATGACTCCTCCTTCTGCTGTTGTAACCGGCTTGACAGGATGAAAGCTAAACATCGTCATATGCGCTAGCATGCCGACTTTTCGCCCTTTATACTCAGCCCCGAGAGAATGCGCCCCATCTTCGATGACAACCAAACCATGCTCGTTAGCGATCTCCATTATTGCATCCATGTCAGCTGGTTGCCCGGTAAAATCAACTGGGATAATCGCTTTTGTATTTGGAGTAATATGCTTGCGTATTTCTTTCGGATCAATGTTGTACGTCCGATCATCAATATCTGCAAATACAGGTTTTCCCCCGCAATAAAGAACAGCGTTGGAAGTAGCCGCAAATGTAATCGGCGTCGTTATCACTTCATCACCTTCACCGATACCCGCGGCAAAACAAGCGCCGTGAAGAGCTGCCGTTCCATTGGAAAACGCCACGGCATACTTCGCTCCAACATAATCAGCGACTTTTCGTTCAAACTCGTGGATTTTTGGTCCTTGGGTTAAAAAAGGCGACTTTAACACAGTTACGACTGCTTCGATATCTTCATCCATAATCCATTGTTGTCCATAGGAAAGGAAAGATTCCCTTTTTTTCATTGTTCCACCTTCATTTACAACAATATATCCCAGCTTAATGGTGTTCCTTTTTTTACATCTTTCTTCACTGCTTTTCCAAGAACTAAATCATAATATTTTGGCGGCAATCCATGTCCAGGCCGAATCGCGCGAACATTCTCTTTTGTAATGATATCCCCTGCCTTTAAATCCTCTGTAACATAAAGAGAACGGCGATGTTCAAGGGAAGGCTTTTCCGCATTGGTAGGGCCGTAATGGATCATACCTAGGCTGAGCCAAGCCCGTTCTGTTTCTTCGACAAGCATTTTCATTTCATGAGGCTCTAGTGAAAATGCGGCATCCACTCCGCCTTCTGCACGGGAAGTGGTGAAATGTTTTTCGATTACTGTTGCTCCAAGCGCTACAGCTGCTACCGCAGTGCCAATCCCCATCGTATGATCAGACAATCCAACTTCAACTCCAAACAATTCCCGCATATGAGGAATCGTTGCAAGATTTGAGTTTTCTGGCGTTGCTGGATATGTACTTGTACATTTCAACAATATAATTTGATCATTTCCTTCGGAACGAACAGCTTGAACTGCCTCATACAGTTCTGCAACAGTAGCCATTCCAGCCGAAATAATGACCGGTTTCCCTGTAGCAGCCACTTTTTTAATTAACGGAATATCTACATTTTCAAACGAAGCGATTTTATAAGCAGGCACATTTAATGTTTCTAAAAAATCCACTGCCGTTTCATCAAAGGGAGAGCTGAAAGCCAGCAATCCATGCTTTTTACAACGCTCAAAGATCGCCTCATGCCATTCCCACGGAGTATACGCTTCTTTATACAAGTTATATAATGATTGACCTTTCCAAAGATTCGTCTCACTTTTAATGAAAAATTCACCTGTATGAATATCTAAAGTCATCGTATCAGGAGTGTATGTTTGCAGTTTTACCGCATCGACACCTGCTTCCGCTGCAAGATCGACAATTTTTAACGCCCTTTCTAAAGATTGATTATGGTTGCCTGACATTTCCGCAATGATGAAAGGTTTATGATTTGTGCCAATCAGACGATTGCCTATTTTAATATCCTTACTCAAGAGTTATCCCTCCAAAATAGCTTGAACAACTGGATGCACAGTATATTCTTCCTTGTTATCTATCAATTCTAATGCTTTCTCGCTCATATATATGAGTTTATCAGGCGATAATATCGCTCTATTCAATATATCGGCATAATCCGACACTTTTACATCCCTATGCCAACCTAAATTCCAAATCGCCCCGTATTCAGCAGCGTCTTCCGTTGATTTTCTTTGGTTCTCAGCAACAATTGTGACAATGGAAGGAAGCCCGAGAAAACATCTCTCCCACATTGTCACACCGCCAGCTCCGAAAGATAAATCCGCCTGCGCCATTAGTTCAGCGATATAATTAATTTGACAATGGTAATTTATGTTCATTTCAAGGCACATTTCTCGAATTCGCAAACGCCATGGATTGGCGTTACCGACAACGATGTCGACTTTAATATGAGTAAGCTGCAAATCCCGTAAAGCCTGCAATACTTTTTCCGTTTCATTCGTCGGATCGCTGCCGCCAAAAAAAACGAGCATCCGCTGAACATAGCCGCTGCGGATTTTTACAGACTTTTTCGCTTCATAAAACTCGGATCGCAATATCATATATTTCGGGCCTAAAAACAAACGACAATTTTTTGGTACCAACCCATCATAACGCTGTTTCATATTTTTATAATAATTTTGGTCCAACAGTAAATGACAGTCATGAAGACGGTTGGCCAAATCATCAATTACCATCATTTTACCGACATACTTTTTGACTTGCTCCTCCCACCGCTGATCAAGCTGATAATGGTCGACGATACACCAATCAATATGTTCATTGCATTGCTGAATCATTTCGATGGTTAATTGGGCATCTATTTCTTGTGAGAAATGAGTGCCTTGAAACATGCGAAAAACGGAAAACCCTTGGCTTTCGACATAGTCACATAAATCGCCCGGACATACTCTCATAACAAAAGTAACAGTGCATCCCGCATCTTTCAACATTTTTGCGAGCGCCAAACAGCGCATTACATGACCGGTCCCTATTTCAACTGAAGAATCAACGCGAAATAAAATATTCATACCCATTCACCAACTGTAAATAAATTTATACTCTCTTATCACTTGATTAAAGGTATTGAAATATTTATATCACCGGTTTTTGCTGAATATGGGCATTCAGCTTAGCAATATCCGGATGTTCTAATAAAAACTGCACAACCTTTTGCGAACTAACCAGTTTATCCCCTTTAAAATGATTCGCAACCGCCGCGCATAATTGATAATCTTCTTTCGTGTCTAATGTAATTCGGAGCTGAGGCTGCTGAATCGCTTTCGATGCTTGAATATATGTACGCTTAAATTCATCCGGGAACTCATACGCATAATATGTCACGTGCTCGCGATGGCGCGGCTCCTTTCCGTGATGATATATGTATTCGAGCGATGAAAATGACACCATTTCAACGACTAAGCCGCGCGGCAAATCTCCTTCCACGATCACGATATCGGATGGTTCTGCCTTCATTGCCTCAATAATTCGGTCTGCAAGTTCATAATCAACAAAAGGGCAATCCGCCGTCACACGAATCACATAATCAGGTTGATAAGGCTTGGCGCATTCATAATAGCGCGCAAGCACGTCATCCTCCGATCCGCGGAAGCATAGAACTTGATGTTGTTTACACCACGATTCAATCACATCATCTTGCGGTAGTACAGAAGTTGCAACAATAACCTCATCTACCTGTTTCACTTGTTGACATCTGGAAACAACATAGTCTAACACCACCGTCTCCCCAAGCGGCATCAATACTTTTCCGGGCAAACGGGACGAACCCATGCGGGCTTGGATGATGATTAAAGTTTTCAATGCTATACCTCCTCTTGCCCTATATCTATGATCAAATTGGTTGGATACCTTATTTGTCTTTTTTCAGTCGTTGAACGAATGAAAGGATAATCATCCAAATTTTCCCCTTGTGATTCAAGAAAAAACCAATAAAAACTATCTAATCCGACTTCTATACTTAACGTGGAAGCTCCTCCGAAACGACTATTGCACTCTATAATATAAAAATCTCCCTTATTATCCATTATAACTTGCATTACAACATGACCATATAATTTTAAACATTTAGCAATATCCCCACACATACGTTCTAACTTTTCATTTTTTATCGTTGTCGTTACTTGCGACTCCCCATTTACGACATTGTCCCTTGTTCGCGCTACTACTCCTTTAACGTCCCCTGTACGGGTAACATAAAGATCAACACTGATTTCAATACCTTGAATAAACGGTTGGAAAATAGGGGCTTCTAATTTCTTAGCATGCAAGACTGCCTCTTCGCCTGATAAATTGATCCCTATGCTTCTCGCTCCAGCTCCGTAACGTTCTTTTACGACATAATTATTACACTTTAATTCTTGAGCCGATAAGGTAGTCGGAATAGCCGGGAAGCCTTTTTCAGTTAAAACTTTGTAAAAGCGCAGCTTATCAAGACAAGTTTTTATAGCTTCTGGCTCAGAGACCATGACGGAAATCCCATGTTCCTCAAATAATCGACGATGGAAGGAAAAATAAAGAAGTTCGCCATCCCTTGTCGGTATAATAAAACGAATATTTTTTTTCTTACAGACTAAAATAAATTCTTCGATTGCCACCTCTTTCAAAGAAGGCATTTCCCAAAATTCATGAACAAAATATCGACCGATACAATTTGGATTCATATCGGCGCCAATTAAAGCCATAGAAGAATCCATTTTCAGCATCGCCTGTTGAACAGCTTGCAACATCGGTATTTTCTTCGAAATACTTGTTACTAACACATTAATACATATCACCCCTTTACTTATAGAAAAAAGAGCTAGTGATATTCATCACCAGCTTCCCATCTTATGTAATTAATTCGGTTAATGAATAAATTAAATAATCCGCCTCATACTCTCTTGAAAGCCTCGTTTGCATATGATCCCCAACATCGCGAACGATACGAACGGTTCCCATCCCTAGCTTTCTAGCAGTAATAAAATCTTTGTTTGGATTATCTCCTATATATACACAATCATTAAAATCTAAATGCAAATATTTAATCATTTTTCGATACGGAGTCTCGCTAGGTTTCCAATGTTCCTCACCTAAATCGCCAGTGACAATGATATAGTCAAACATCTTCTCCAGATTAAGCGCCTTCACTTTGGCCCATTGCATTGTTGAATTTCCATCGGTAATAATTCCTAACTTTTTTCCTTTTTCTTTTAAATAGAAAATTAATTTTTTAGCATCGTCATATAAGGAAATGTTAGGTACATGTCCGCGATAAATATGAACTAAATGTGAAATATCAATATCGATACCTAACCGCCTACATACTTCATCAAACACTCGACCACGACCATTTCTTTTCCATTCAGCAATGAGCATTTGATGAATTTCACTTACATCTATATCCAATCGATAGTTCGCCAACTCATTCGCCACAACCCAAAATCCTGATTTTACGTAATCATGTTCACAATATAGGGTATCGTCGAGGTCAAATATATATCCTTTGAAATCTCTCATTAAAATTCACCATAAATACCTTACGTAGAAATTTTATCTTTGAACACTTTAAGAGTCCTTGCTATAACAGCATCCATATCATAATATCGATATTCAGTAAGCCGTCCAACAAATGAGACATTAGAAAATTGTTTTGCTCTCTCTTTATATCTTGCATATAACTCTAAATTTTATTTTCTCGGAATTGAATAATAAGGAATATCCTTCCCTTTTACATTTCGTTCATAATCTTGAGGATATTCTTTTACAATCGTTGTCGATGAATGTTTTTGGCCAGTTAAATGTTTAAATTCCGTAATTCTCGTAAATTGATATTCATTCGGATAATTAACGGTACCAACAGGCTGTACAAATTCCTTTTGAATGTTTTCAAATTCAAAACGAAGAGAACGGTAAGGAAGTTCACCAAATTCATAGTTAAAAAATTCGTCGATTTTCCCCGTGTAAATTAATGTTCCTTTAAATTCTTGTCCAAACAAACTTATATTCCCATTCTTAAAGTCAATTTCTATAACTTCTTTGTAATCTGTATTCAACATAAGCTTAATATTAGAGTGAGATAATAGCTTTTCAAATATTTTCGTATAACCTTCTTTCGGTATTCCTTGATAAGCATCTTGAAAATAGCGGTTGTCCCTCGAGATATATACCGGTACTCTTCCAGTAACCGTTGGATCGTGTCAAGGGCGATTATTTTTGCCTTTACGACGTTCTTTTAGTGAAAAGTTAAAATAATTGAGAATGAGATGCTTAAAAATTTTAATTTGCATACTAATTTTTATTAATCATCTCCTATCACCAAGATCGCATAAAAGCCACTTTAGTTTAGCAGTTACAAAATTCTAATAAGCACATTTGTCGCGACGATTAATAATCGATTTGGAAAGACTAACTCAGTTGCTAATGGAATAGAACATATCACCTTTACTGTTTAATCTTGTTTTTGTTTTTTACTATATAATATGTTTTTGTACATTCCCATACTCTGTATAACCAGTCAATATTCTTTAATACAATTAAAACATAAATTAAAATCTGCATCTGGTTCAAGATAGCAAAAACAGATATGATAAAATACAATGTGAATGTATCAAATGCGGGAATAATACCTCTATCTAAGAACCATTGCTTCCATTTAGAACGAATGATTCCGTTTTTTTTCATAAAAGGTAGCACAAATTTATGTACAACTACAATATCTAAAAAGAAAGTTAAGACAAGCAAAACATTAGTTAATAAATGTGCATTTGCTGCTACCATAATTCCCAAAAGCACAGTAATACGTACAATCAGATCTACATTGCGATCTAATTTCGCTCCAAAAGCTGTGCATCTATTTGTCAATCGAGCTAAGTTCCCATCAGCCCCATCTACGAAATGATGAAGCTGCAAAAGAATTCCTCCCAATACATACTGATGAAACATAAAAGAAATTCCAGAGCCGACCCCCAAAAAACCAGATAAAACTGTGACCATGTTGGGAGATAGCTTTAAATCATAAGCTATCTTCGTAAAAAAAGGATCTATAAGATGCGCATAATATTTATTAAAGATATACTCATGCTCTCGGCGTTGCATTACAACATACCGAGACTTAAAGCTTTTATATTTTCTAATTAGATTTTGCATAATATCACCTTAAGCCTTTAAAATAGATATTTATAAGGATTTCATAATCTTCCTTCAAGCTTCCTCAATAATAAAGGCAAATCGCCTAACATATCATATCTATGTAAAGAGGAATTTTGCAAACATACAAGCCTAGGCTCATACCATCATTCACTTCGAAATCCCAACTGAAATTAGCAATATTTACATGTTATAAGTTAGTAGTAGTCCGATGTTCTTTACTTCCTGCTCTAACATAATATCCTATCAAAATAATAGATTTTTAAAGAACATAGCATAAAAATGGCTCCACTGTAATCGATTAAAACACATCACATTGTCAAGTAAATCAAACAAATCAGCATGTTTACCAAAAAAGATTATAATTTTACAACAGCTTTCTCCAAATATTAGAGTTATCAGTAATGACGTTAGCATAGTGAAGTTTTAAAACCAAAGTATAACTTTGCAAAAACAGATAATATATTACAAATTTAAATCGTTCTTAATTTTTGCTGTTGATATACCAATAGTTCTCGGTAAATAGACAACCTCACAGTACTCCTTTAAGTAGTCAAATTTCCCCCTCCAATCATCGCCCATTACAAAAATATCAATTTCATGATTTATTATATCGTGAATTTTCTGCTCCCAAGCCTTTTCAGGTATTACCTTATCGACATATCGTATAGCTTGGAGAATAGCTTTTCTATGAGGATAAGAATAGTATGATTTCTTATGTTTCAGTAGATTAAATTCATCAGTCGAAAGACCCACTGTTAAATGGTCTCCTAGCGCCCTTGCTCTCTCAAGAAATAGAATATGGCCCCAATGCAATAAATCAAAAGTACCATATGTAATAACTTTTTTCATTTTCTCATCCCCTTTCATCTTTTCATAAAGAAATAACTAAATTTATCTTTTAAACTAATTATTCCGTAAAAAAAAAAAACGGAGTTACTAGTATTAAGTGTTACGGAGTAAATTAGTATTTTCTTCATTTCCTACTTATTCAAAGCACTATTTTCAATTAATTAAATAGAAGAAAAAATTATTTTAGTATAACATACAAGACAGTTTCAAGTATTCTATTGCTACGATGACATATGTAAAAATACAAAAGATATTCAATATCCCAAAATGTTCTGCATAATGATATATACACAATTATTGTATTTTTAACGCCTTTAAGTTCTTCTAATTCAGCCTTTTCGATATATATAAATTCAGATTAATTTTCCGACATAACTATCTTTCTAATGGTTGAAGCACTTTTTCTGGAAATTGAACGAGGTGCTCCAAGAACGAAACAATCGACTCCCGCAACTCCTTTCGATTGGCATGAAAACGATTGGCAATCACACTCTCTTTCAACCATCCCCAAATTCGTTCAACCAAGTTTAAATTCAGGGAAATATGGAGGAAAGAATACCAAAGTCAGCCGTTCTCCATTTTACGTAAAAAAGGCTGTAGAATTTTCGTGTGATGAATTTTTGCATTATCCAAGACCATCACGATATGTTTGTCCGATACTTGTCCAACGTGTATTGGAGAAATTGTAGAAAAGCCTGTGCATTACATTGGTCCGTTTCCATACAGAGAAATTCACCCGTTTCGATATTACACCGCCTAATAAGCTAACGGTTGTATGGTGTCTATACGCAGGGATTTGTTTTTGGAGCCCTTTGACACTCCATGTGATCCGAAGAGCTTGATAATCTCGAATATGGTTTTCATCTTCATAGATTATGACCATGTGGTCGGACAAGTTTTTTATAAGTTCCATCTCCCGTTGAAACTCTTTTTGAGGATTGGCCCGTTTGAGGTTATACGTAGGGCGTGTATAATGAAATCCCCATCGATGAAGCATATCATCAATACTGCCACGGGACATGGTGACAGAAAATTTCACTTCCGAGACATGCTGAATAATCCGGGGTATTCCAGCATGTTTCAATGCCGTATCCTTCATCGGCGGAAGTGCTTTCTTCCAGCATCTTTTTTATTTTTAATTCATGTTCTTCTTTTGGGGACAGATACGGCTTTCTGCCAAGAGCATAGCACCGCTCTAGCAATGTTCCATACCACCCCGATTAAACTTTTGAACATAAATGAAAACCGTCTCACGATAGAGATTCAAGAGTTCATGACTTGAATCCCCAAATAGCCTTGCATAATCAGACGAATGACTGCAATCGTTTTGCCATGTTCGCCTTTTTTATTTTGCGCCCCTGTTCTTGAAGACGTTCGATCGCCCAACCATAATCGTTTGTAACTTGTAATCCTTTGTTCTTCATCTTTTTTCCTCTGCTCCTTTGATTTACTCATTATAGGCGCAGTATAGACAAGGAGGCAGGTTGATTAAACATGTCGGAATGTCAAACTAGATTTATATAGTCAATGTTTTCGTCAATATTTCTTTTTCAATTATCCTATCAATAGGTGTTACTTCAATATATTTATAGTAGCCGAAGAGGTTTCTATATCAAAACTTTAGTGTTCTTTGATCATAAACTTCTATCTATACAAAATTACTTTTTTCTAACCTCTTCTCAAGATCCAGCTGTTTAATTCTTCAAAAATATTACCACAAAAGATATAAATTTACTAAAATTTTAATATTATCTAAAAATAACCAGATAGTATCCCATTATAAGCGCCACCATCAATTTTTATCTCTTTTTAATTTATTAACAAACGGATATATTGGTTATAGTTGTATTTTTTGATATATAGTAGATTAACATTCCTGATCCATATACCCTTAACAGAATTACTTAAAATAATTACAACTTAGATTGATTTTTAATTAGGAACTATCTTTTATTTAAATGCTTTAAGTTTGTACCCATTAATATAATAAAGAAGGGAAATATCCTGTGATGGTGACCTTCACTCTTTAATCGTTTTTATCTCTTTTATACCAATTACCGAAAACTTATCTCTAACTTGAGATAAATATTATTAGGTAAACCGCTTTTTATTTTCCTGCTTTTTAGAATATCATACCTGATAAAATAAAGTACTTTTATATTTTCCTCGAAAAATTTGTATGCTTTCTTCCCCAATTATCAGCACCAAGAAGAAATACTTCATTACCTTCAGTAAGTTTTTCTACAATGCTTTTTTCTCTTAAGTTTATCAAGTTCATCTCAACTCATTTTTCATACTGACTGAATAATATTCTCTATTGCATAATGATGTTCTCCTGAAAAAAGAATGATTACATTTCTTTTACTAATGTCCGCAATTCCTCCACCGTCAACCATTCTGTATTTGTATCACTTGTATATTTAAATCCTTCTGGCAAACTTCTTCCGTGTTTCACATATTCTTGTGGACACCACGGAAACTCAGGGGTAATGACATAATAATTATCAAACTCAACTGTATGTCTCGCATCATCTTCGGTAATCATTGTTTCATGAAGCTTTTCTCCAGGGCGGATGCCGATGATTTCAATTTCTGCCTCTGGCGCAATCGCTTTTGCAAGATCCACCACTTTCATGCTGGGGATTTTCGGAACGAAAATTTCCCCGCCTTTCATCCTTGCAAGGGAATCAATGACAAACTGAACACCTTGGTCAAGTGTGATCCAGAAGCGAGTCATCCGTTCGTCTGTGATTGGCAGCTTCTTCCCTTCAGCGGCCATTTTTTTAAACAATGGAACAACGCTTCCACGGCTCCCAACCACATTTCCATAGCGCACTACGGCAAATCGAGTTTCTTTTCCTCCGACATAAGAGTTGGCCGCTACAAATAGTTTATCGGACGCTAGTTTTGTAGCACCGTATAAATTAATTGGTGCCGCGGCCTTATCGGTACTTAATGCAATGACTCGTTTTACTCCACGGTCAATCGCTGCTTCAATCACGTTTTGCGCGCCGTAAATGTTTGTTTTTACCGCTTCAAATGGGTTGTATTCACATGCAGGTACTTGTTTCATTGCCGCTGCATGGACGACATAATCGACACCATCAAACGCGCGATATAGACGATCTTTGTCCCGTACGTCACCAATGAAAAAGCGGATTCTTGGGTCCGTATATTCTTGTGCCATTTCATATTGTTTTAATTCATCACGGCTAAATACGATAACCTTTTTTACATCATATTCTAATATTTTTTTTACAAACTTTTTCCCAAATGATCCAGTTCCCCCTGTAACAAGGATTGTTTGATTTCGCAAAAATTCCATAGCATAAACTCCTTTGAAGTAAAGTTACAAGTTTTTTAATATTGATTTATTATTTGATTTATTTTTTCACTAAAATTACACTCCATGAGATGTTCTGACTCTGAAATAATTTCAGATATATGGACGAAAGGCATGCCTTGAATAACAGCGCCTTTCTCAGCTGTATTTTTAAAAATAACATGTTTCGTTTCGGCAACCTTTCGTTCAAACCATCTTCTATAAATAGATAGAATGGTTGTTGTTTTTACCATTGTACCATCATTCGCAAGAACAGACAGCAAGTTTTCATTCGATACTACTTCTACTCCTGATGTCGAATGTAAAGCATGGCTTCTGTTTTTGCTATAAGCCAAATCCTGGCCTAACAACACAATTTCAGAGAATCCCATTTTAATTAATATATCAAGCGCTGTTGTTGCGACAGATCCTCCGGTATCAACTAAAGGCAAATTTTTCTTACCAGCGTAACTTTCAGCTTGAGGATACCCTTTTTGGAACGCGATAATTCTTAACCCTTTATGATTCACCACAGCAGAATGACAGGCTGTTGACAAATAAATTAAAGACTGGGCAAACCCCATGCCATCTAACTGCTTATAAACGAATTCTTGTGGGTCCGTAATAATAACAGCATCCGGAACGATGCTGTTTTCTTTAAGAACCCGAAGGGCAGAACCAACCGATAAAATAAAATATTTGTTCTTCAGCCTTTTTAAAGAATAAACCGTGTCATCTAATGAAGGGCCTGCTGACACTAATACCGCTTTTTGACCGTTAAATTTCGCAAACAATTTTCCTACATCCGCATCCATATATTTCAAATTCTCTACAAAATTCTTTTCCATTAAGGATGAAAAACGTTGAAACGACATTTCTTGTATTTTTAAGTCTTCTAAAAAATGTTTTAATGGATGGCTTTGCGGCAGTGCTTTTAACCATGCGTTCGGTATAATCCATCTAGTTCGTTGCTTAGCCAACTCATTCAATGTATGAATCATTGCTTGTCCTTGTTCAAGGCACAAAATTGCCACATTCGGATGTAAGAAAATATTAGATAAATCTATATTTTCAACTGCTTTTCGAACAACAGGTAAATAAGGTTCAATAACGACAATTTGTTTATCCGGTTCTTTTTGCAGCAATTCTTGTACATGATAACCGAGTCCAAAGCCAAAAAGGCAATAAACATGGGCGTCTCTGTCTATTTGCGAATCAATAAAACGCTCGGCATCTTTCAATGGATCGTAGCGACTATACAAGTAATGCCCATTTAATTTCATTGTTGGCGGCCCTTTTTTTGATGGATGAATATCAACATCAATGGGTTCATTTATAGGATGGAGCAACCTTTCTCGCAACTGTTTATTTTTTATCAAGGCAAGATTACTGTCTAAAACGCTCAATTTTTATCTTCCTTCATTTGATAAAATCTTTCTTTCGTTGCCTCTTCAAAAAAAGGCTTTATTTCATATTCAAACATATCGGCGACAATGACATAATCTTGCCGTTCTAAACCATCGTTGATTTCCAGCAAAAATTCGTTAATTTGGCTCGGATCAATGTTAATATGATACTTATGTTCCCGCATTAATACAATTACCTTCGTTAGCCAAGCAACGCCTTCGCTAAATTGCGCAATTAGCTGCATTGCTTCCCCAACTTTATCTTCGCGCAAATAATCAGCGATCGTTTGCGTTCCCACCGCTACTCGTTCAATATATTGGTAGAAACTATCTTGTGTTTCGTAAATGAGATTCATCATCTTTCTCCCTCTTATCCATCGAAATAATTTTATTTTTAATTTTTTCTTTTAATTGCATGAAATAAGATTTTGAATCGATTGCAGCTTCTTGCAAACGCGAATATAAATCCATGGAACGAGCGTATACTCGTTGATACATTTCTTGTTCCGTTTCATTCTCTTTTTCCAGGTAGTTATTAAATGTATCTAAAACAATAGGTTGAGCAATTAATGACATCATTCCTTCAGCAAAAATTGGCTTTAACTGTTCATCAATTTTATCCAACTTTTTTAGAAGTTTTGTATCAAATGTCGTATCAGAAGTATTTCTTTTTAGCAACAGCACTGCTTCCTCAGCAAGGCGCTGTACTTTGTCATGCAATTTTATTTCGTTTTCAATTCTCATTAAAAACTCTTTCCATTCTTGAACATCTTTATGCGGATATGAATCGATATCAAACATTGGTACATTTTTATTCGTATCTACATATCGGTCGCAAAACTCTTGGAAAGGAATTTGTTGATATCCCTCTATCTTAACCCCGCCTTCTGTGCAATTATAAATTCTTTCAGGCTGTGAAAAAGTTTGAAGTAGTCTTTCAAAATTATGCTTCATTGTAAAAAACGTGTAATCTGTCAATACTTGACCACCATAATACCCCTCTGTATAGAACAGTCCTCTTTGTTTAATATATGTTTCATCAATTTTTCTGAAATTTTTATTATGTTCCGCATGTGTTTTGTTATCGGTATAGGCCAAATCTTGACCAATTAATGCAACAGGCCCCGTTGAAATCATATAAGCTATATTTAATGCGAAATTGGCGACAGAAGCGCCCCCTAATATACCATCTATTTCTTTATTTAATAATTTTTGTGCATATATTTTTAAATCATCATCTATGTTAGATATAAATACAAGCGATCTTCGATTGAATCTTTCTCTAATTTTCTCATGGTTAGATAATGAATAGATTATTCTTGCTTGTTTTAGCTCTATTGTTTCAAAATGCCTATAGTTGTTGATTCCCCCATCAATCGTAACAATAAAGTCAGGCTCAATATCATGTTTAAGAAGTGTGTTAATCGTCGACCCAGAAGAAATTAGCAAAATATGATTCCTTACCTTTTTTAATAAAGGGATTTGCTTTGTTAGCGACGGGCCGCCGGAAGCAACGACAACTGGCACATTATAAATATGTTCTAAACATTTTAAAGGCACATCATCATATGCATAAAATAAATTTAATGTAAAGTTCTTTTGCCATTCTTTTGAAAAATATTTAATTGTATTTATATTTACTTGCTGCATATAAATATGATCTTTGACTATTCTTAATATACTATGATAATAGCTGGAACAAACTTTATCATAATTAGGAGAGCAAACAACAGAAACCCTTTTACCAAATGTATTTCCAAAAGGTTCATAAATTTTTTCAAAAAGCTCTTGATCTTCTCCTTTAATAATGATGCATCGCTCTAATTGACTTTCTTCTTTCAGCAGTTTATCGGCTAAAAATTCGATAGGCTCAACAATAATTAAAAATTCCTCTTCAGTCATCTTTTCACTTAAAGCTTTCGCAATATATCCTGAACCCACGCCAAATAAAATATGAAGATGGTTCTTTTTATAATGGCGTTCGGCAAATTTTGCAGCCTCTCGAATCGGGTCATACTTGCTGTGTAGGTAATAATTGTTTACTTTATAAATACGATGTCCGCTTTTCGCAGTTTCCTCGACGATTTCGTACTCTTTCAGCTCATTGTCCATCATTAGCACCTCAATTATATTATCGGCTGCTGCTATATTTTCTTAATACCCTTATCGATGTTTAATTATCTAATGAGAGTATGTTATAATCAAATAAGAACAAATGTTCTATATAAAGGAGGCCGTATGAATCATACAGACATTCTCCTATGCAATTACGATCATAAACTTCTTGAAATGTTAACCGGGAAATTATTAGGTGACGGTAATATTATCATTCAAAAAAATCGCAAACCGCGGTTTCGTTTTGGGCATTCCATCAAAGATCGGGATTGGTGTGTGCACTGTTACCAAAAGCTTGCCGGCTTTTTGCCGCTTAATCCTCCTAAGTACCGAAGAGTCATTGACAGTCGAATAAAGGGAGGTTTTTCTGAACTATATTATGTTCAATCCAAAACTGACCCTATTTATGTCCATCTCAAAGAGATTTGGTACAACGATACAGTAAAAGTGATACCAAAAGAATTTGTTGAAAAACTTATGACACCGTTATCTCTTGCTTGGTGGTACCAAGATGACGGCCATCTAAAAATGAAAGGAAATATCCCACAGAAATTTATTCTCTCAACAGAATCATTTTCACAAGAGGAAATTCTGTTTTTACACAATCTGTTACTCAATAAATTTCACTTGAATTTTTCGATCGACAATAACAAACGGCTTGTCCTATATAATCAACGTTCCATTTTAGCCTTCCTTAGTCTTGTGAGGCCTTATTTGTCGAAAAGCATGAAAAGAAAAGACATTTATCTGGAGAATTTAAAGAAGGAAGACTTGCCTCTTAAGAAACGGACCACTGTTTATTTGCTTAAACGAATGTTTTTTCATAAACCAACTGCAGAAATTAGAAAAATATGTAACAGCTTGCCTGAAGTCTTAAATATTATTGAACCGAAATTACACCATTTTTTAAACACGGTCGAAAAGAAACGGGATCTTCCCCGCAAACCATATCAAATTGAATTAAAAAGAGAAGAGCTATTTCATTTAACAATTTTTCAACAAAAAACCGGATATACAACAGGAGAAATTATTGAACTCTGTTATGAATATTTAAATGGCCGGCTCAAATAAATCATTACAATTCAGCACAGCTTACAATAGCAGCAAAAGAGACCTTGGATATCCCCAAGGTCTCTTTGATTGACTAAGATTATCGGAGTAATTGAAGCACTCCCTGCGGCTGTTGGTTAGCTTGAGCCAGCATAGCTTGCGCCGCTTGCATTAAGATATTATTTTTAGTGAATTCCATCATTTCTTTCGCCATCGTGCGAACATTTGCTTTCGCAAATGACTAGACTATATCTTCACCCGCTAGCTTAACGCTAGTGAGGGGCCGGGCACTTCGGGGAATTCAGAACGATGGAAATTCTGTTCCCCTACGGACTTCATCACCATAGCGCATGCGCTTTAGGTGGTATGTCCTAGTCGTTGAACCTTCTCCACCCTTTCGGGACAGGAGCTTGGCTGCTGGTTGCCCAATCCTTTGACTTTTCAAGCCATCACGTCTGCCGTTTCCAGCTCCGTTGTGGCGTCAAAGGCTCTAAGGGTGTTCCAGCAATTCACCCGGTGATACTCCTAGCCGTTTCCAGCTAGGACGACTCTGCCTGTCGCCGCTTACGCAGCTAAGGCATAATCAACGTCACGGATACGTGATTCAGCAGCAGTTAAGTTTTCTGCAGTTGCGCCAAGGTTGTTGATGGTGTGTTCTAGGCGGTTTTGAACAGCACCAAGTTTAGAACGTTCTGTCGACACTTTTTCAATTGCATTATTAATTTTAGTAATCGCATTATTTGCACTTGCTGCATTCGTTACTGCTAAAGCATTTATTGAAAGCGCAGCTGCATTCATAGTCGCAATTGTTAATGTAATGGATTGACCACTGTTCGCTCCAATTTGGAATGCTTTACCAGAGAAAGTACCATCTAAAAGTTTTTGCGTGTTGAATTCAGTGTTTGCTGCAATACGGTTAATTTCAGATACAAGCGCATTAATTTCGTCTTGGATTGCTTTACGGTCAGCAGTTACGTTTGTATCGTTCGCTGCTTGTACGGCAAGTTCGCGCATACGTTGAAGGATCGCATGAGTTTCATTTAATGCACCTTCAGCTGTTTGGATTAAAGAGATGCCGTCTTGCGCGTTTTTCGCTGCCATTTCAAGACCGCGGATTTGGCCGCGCATTTTTTCAGAGATGGCAAGGCCTGCTGCATCGTCGCCAGCACGGTTGATGCGGTACCCTGAAGAAAGTTTTTCAAGGTTTTTCGCAGCTTGAGTGTTGTTAAATGATAATTGGCGGTACGTGTTTAACGCAGAGATGTTGTGTTGGATTCTCATTTTAATTCCTCCTTGAATAGTTTTTTCTACATCCTTGTAGATTTTTCACAGGGACGGCCAATTGCCCTTCCCTGCCTTACATCTTTAATATCGGAAGCATTCATGGAATGTTTAATGGTTTTTTTAATTTTTTTTATTATTTTTTAGTTGTTGCAACAAGTTCGTAGAAACGTCTGCCGCTTGTTTGTTTTCTTCTTGGATAGCTGTATATATTTCTTTTCTGTAGACGTCGATATGTTTCGGCGCAATGATGCCGAGTTTAATTTGTTCTCCTTCGATGGCAAGCACTTTAATTTCAATCGAATCGCCAATCATAATCGATTCATTTTTCTTGCGGGTAAGAACGAGCATTATTTTCCCTCCTTCCCGCGCGCCTCGGACAACGGAAAACGGATCGGGTAGACGCTGTCATGAAGAATGAGTTGCTTTCCTATTTTTTCTTTCACGTTAATAACGATTGGAGCTTTTAAGTTAATGGTAGAATCAGCAAACGGCTCTTTTAGCGTCATAATCGTATATGTCAAGCAATCATCAGGAGAATTCAATTTCAGCTTTTCAATATCTTCTTCTGTTAAATCAAACGCATAATCCGGGTAGAAAGAGAATGGATAAGCAATGACAAAGCCGACATGGCTGTGATGAATCGACTGTAAAATCGCAAACGGCGATTGTTCTTCTAATGGCAAAATGACAAATTGCTTTTCTTCTTCAAATCCAGGTATCCCGTTTGGAAAATGGATAATTTGTTCTTCATTTATTTCAATTTCTCCTAAAAATTTTGATGTTATTTTCATAGCGAAAAGCTCCTTTCCCATTTTCACAAAAAAAGCGGTACACCGCAACGGCACCGCTTTTCTGTTAATATTTCACATCAATTTTGATAGACGGGTATTGAATCATATAGGCAGAGACATTCCCAGGCTTGTATTCGTGAATCGGTCTATTTACGTTTGCCTTAATGATTGGTTTATTTGCATCGATTTGAATATCCAAATAACCTGGTTGGTAGCCAATATCTACACTATGAACGGAAGGGATAAATTTTATTCCAAGTTGTTTATAAGAATGGAAGCCTTTTTCAGCCGCAATCGCCGCAATTGCATTGCCCCCATTTTCAATTTTCATGAGCCGGTCTCCTTCTTGCGCGCGGCGGGCAATGCCTTCCAACAGCGCTTCGCGGCCTTCCTCAGCAAATTTTCTTGTAGAATCAAACGGATCAAGCAACCCCATATCGCTCCATGCTTTTGACTGGTCAATCGTCAACCGGGCCGGTTTGGAGTCAATCGTAAGCGTTGCCGGTTTTTGTTCAATATGCAGATCTGCTTTCGGCTGCTCGATGTGCTGAATCGGCTTTTCAATATGTAAACCGAGAATCGCTCTTGTCGTGCGAATTTGTATTTGCGGGAAATTCATGTTTGCTCACCTTTCCCCTTTGTTAACGGAGAAAATCAACCAATGTAGGCTGAATAATGCGCGCGCCTACGCTTAAAGCAACACGATGCACGCTCTCTTGTGTAATAAGGTCGGTAATCGTTTTTTCGTATTCGATATCTTCGTTGTTAGACATTAATTTTGTCGCAATCACTTCTTGCGTGGACAAGCGGTTTTCCATCATCTCGACCCGATTTTGCTTCGCACCAAGTTCCGAACGGGCCGCTAACAAAGCGTCTTGTTGCGCTTCAACTTGGCTTAAATGGCTGCTAATTGTGTTTCCAGTACTGTTAGGATCATTTAAAACCGTCTTTAAATTATCTAACATCCCGATAATTCCCGTAAATAAAGTTTTCCCATCAATATTGACATCTAACTTAATACCATCAAACACTTCGATTTCGACATCGCTTTGATTGCCGTTTACCGCAAAGCCCATTTCTCCTGGATAGCCGATAAACAACGGATTCTTCGTATCGGCTCCGTTAAAAATATATTTACCACCGACTTTCGTATTGGCGACATCGACAATGTGCTTTTGAATTTGCTCAATTTCATCCGCAATTTTTTTGCGGTCTTCTGGAGTAGCTGTATCAGTTGATGCCTGGACAACAAGTTCCTGCACGCGCTGCAAAGCGAGTCCGGCTTTATCTAACGCGTCATCTGCGCTATCAATCCAGTTATGTACCTCTCCTATGTTGCGCTGATATTGCTTTACACGCGCTAAATCCTCCCGATAAGCTATCCCTTTCATTGCCACAACTGGATCATCGGAAGGGCGGGAAATTTTCTTCCCTGTCACTAACTGTTCTTGATATTTTCCAAGCCGTTCATAGCTGTTTGATAAATTTCGAAGCATATTATTCGCCAGCATAAACTGTGTAACTCTCATAATCACTCACCTACCTTCCAGCAATCCCCATATTGTTAATAATTTTATCAAGCATTTCATCGATTGCTGTAATAATGCGAGCAGCTGCATTATAAGCATGCTGGAATTTAATCATATTCGTCATTTCTTCATCCAGTGAAACAGAGCTGACAGATTGGCGTTTATTGTCAACAGAAGTTGCGAGCGTCTCCGCATTCGTTTTCATTCTCTCCGCTTGTTGCCCATCGACGCCGATTTTCCCAACAAGCCCCTGATAAAACGTTTGCACCGTTCCACTAGTAATAGGCACGCTAACCGTCGTTCCGCTACCACTTGGCAGAGCGGCTGAACCATTAGTAATTTGAACATCTTTAATCATGGATAAATAAAGAGCATTATTGCCGTTTCCAGATTCCCCACTGTTCGAAGATGCAGCAATCTTCCCAAGATCACTCATGATTACATCAGAAACTTTAATCGAAGCCGCTGCACCTTTTCCTGTTGTATTATCACTTACATTCATTTCAAAAAAATCTACTCCATTCGAATTGTTAAGATCATATCCCTCTCGATGTTGTGCATTAAACATAGTAGCAAACGAATACGCCATTTTATCCAAATCGGCAAGCATCTCAGGATAATAGCCTTTCACATTATTTGGGTCAGATCCGTAGCCATAAGATTCAATCAATGATTTAATTCTGCCGCTCGCTAAATTGCCGAACTCGCTGTCCCTTATTGTTGTTATGTTTCCGAGAGCATCTTCGATTTGAATTTTAGAAACATATCCGTCCGGATTTGTAGGGTCGTTAACAGGATCAACAGGTGGATCAACAGATAATTTAGAATAGCCGTCTTTCGTCACTATCTTTATTGTGGATCCATCTTGATTAACAAGTGAAATCTCATAAATTCCTTCTGCTATATCTAGAGCGTTTCCGCCAGAAGGAACTGTTTCCACCTTTACCTGAAAATATTTTGATAGTTCATCGACAAGGGCATCACGTTTATCATAAAGGTCATTTGGCAAATAACCGTTCGGTTCGACGGCTTTAATTTGATCATTCAGTTCACTGATTTGTTTCAAAATCGAGTTCACTTCTAATAAACCTGTTTTAATTTCTTGCCCTAAATCGTCGCGAATTTGAGATAAAGAAGTGTAAAGGTAATTAAAAGATTCTGCCACTGCTACCCCGCGTTGGCGCACAACAGCGCGCGCTCCCTCATTTTCCGGATTAGCGCTTAAATCTTGCAGCGATTCCCAAAACTGCGTCATCGCCTTACTGAGACCAAATTCGCTCGGCTCATTCATAATATCTTCCATTTTTGCAATCGCTTCTGAACGTGCGCTCCAATAGCCTAATTTACTAGCTTCGTTGCGATATTGATAATCTAGAAAGCTATCGCGTATTCGCTGTATAGACCCCGCTTCAACCCCCGTTCCCATTTGTCCCGGAATTTGCGGACGGTTCATCGACGCTGGCGGAAACGGTTCCGTTTCGACAAAATTGACGCGCTGGCGCGAATAACCGGGCGTATTCGCGTTGGCAATATTATGTGCGGTCACATATAATGCCGCTTGCTGGGTAAACATGCCCCGTTTGGCTACCTCTAAGCCATGAAACGTTGATAGCATCTCCTTTTCCCCCAATCCTTGAAAATTGCTTGTTTGCTAAGCTTTGGAATCAAATAATGAACTCCCGCCTTCATATGAAGACGGCGCCACGTTCGGTTTCCGGTAATTCACTTCTTTCGGCTGCGGCATGAGCATATTCAGCATGACATGGACAAATTGCAATGATTGCTTGGCCAGCTGCTCGTTTAATTGGTTCACATTTTTTAATTCCGACAGCACCGCTGATAAGTCATCCCGCAGTTTCTCAAGCATGGCCCGTTCCGTTCCTTCTGTTTGCAAAATGCACGCTGTTAATGTCGGTTCGTCCGTCTCGCCGATCATCGCGTGAACAACACGAATGCGTTCCTGCTCAACACGGCCAATGGCCGCAATATATTTTTGTTCTTCTTTCACAATTCCGTTCAGTGCTTCCGTATCGCCTTTTTTTAGCACTTCCGTTTTTTTGTTTGCCAGCTCCAGCAAACCTTTATGCAGTTTCACATGGTTTTCTAGCACCTCTATTAATTGTTTGGCAGACAATCCAATCTCTCCCTGAAAGTACATAAAAATTAAACCAGTATTACGCGTAATACTGATTTTCTTTTAATTGTCAAAATAAAATCGATATACACTTTTCGCAATTTCCTTCGCGTCAATTTTATATGTCCCGTTTTGCACTTGCTCCTTTAACTTGCGCACTTTTTCTTGATGTTCGACCGTCCATTGGGAAAGCTGCTGCAGTTCTTTCGCCGCTGCGGAAATTTCCACTTTATCTTGTTTAATGTCATTTTTTTTCACTTGCGTCTCTTTATCAAATTGCCGTTTATAAGGATTAATGCCTGGCAGGCCGAATTTGTCAATTCTCATGAAAATCCCCCCTTTTAACATGCCCTGTGCCGTTCGTTGCCGCAACTTCTATCTATATTATCGGCAAACGCAAAAGATTGTTAACAACCATTCAAAATTTATTTTCATCGTTCCTTTTCGTATAATAAATGTTTTCTGCCTGACGGCGTTTTTTCCTTTCTTCTTTTTGCAGCTCTTCTAGCTGTTGATTTAAATCTTTTAAACAGTTTTCGCAAAGCTTGCCTTGGCGAATCAACGCACCACAGCGGGCGCAAGGATATGTTAAATTTGGAAATTGCGCAAGTTTCAGCCGGCCGCTTTGAATAAATTTAATCAGCAGCGATTCCTTTACTCCTGTTGCGTCAACAATTTGCGCCATTGTCGCCATGCGGTTTTCTCTTTTCCGCAAAAAATGGTAAACTTTCTCAAACGCCTCTTCTTCCTCTTTATAGCAATCCTCACAAATATCACGAAACGAAGTTTTAACAAATAAACGTCCGCAGTTTGGGCAATTCGCTAAATTCATTGCTTATCCTCCCCATATTCCTCTCTCCTTTTATTATAAGACATAAGAAACGCTTACGTATAAATATTGATGATTAACCCTTGAATTTCCCCGATTGTGCCTAAAAGGTCGATTCCTTGTTTTTCTTTTTGCAACACCGCATTCGTGAGATCGATAAGCTTTTTATCCACTTCTTTCACCATTTTGTACAAACGCGACCGGCCGCTCCAATTGAAACCATGTTGTTCTGACAATCGCAAACCGTTTTGTACCGCATCATCCAGCAGCTTTTTCACAAGCCGTTTATATTTTCGCAAATCTTCCACCGAACGCGATTCTGCTAATTTTTTTCCTTGTTCTTCGATTTCTTTCGCAAGCTGGCGAAATCGTTCGAGCGCGAGTTCTTCGTTTTGCTTTGCCACAACCTCCGCAAACGATACAGACGGGGAAACAGCTGCTTCTTTTTTGCTTACGTTCACCATGTTCGCATTTGTGATTTTTCGAATTTCCACATGAATCTCCCCTATTGCCGTTCGATGTTCTTAATTAATTTCAAAATTTCCCCAATCACCGCATAAAGCTGTGAAGGAACACGATTTTCCGGGTCAACTAAATGCTTAACAAGCGCTGAATCGCTTTGCATAGGAATGCGCTGCTGTTGCGCCTGCTTGATTATTTCGTTTACAGTATGGATTTTTGGCTCCGGCAGCTGATCGGCTCCGCTTTGATAACTTGCCAGCGCAGAAAAATGCTGATAACCGTTCTTCATACCTTCCAATCATACCCTTTCCCGCTATTTCTTTCGTCTGCTTTTCTTGTTTCCGCCGCTGTTTTTTCTTCTTCATGTTTATGATTCATTTTCGCAAACGTAATTCCTTTCACATTGTAGCCGATTTCCTCCAGATTTTCTTTAGCCGTCTCTGTTAACGCTTTTAATGCTTCGGTAAGTTTCTCGCTATCCGTTTTTATGGTCACTGTTAAATCTCTTTCCAATGCCTGTAGTAAAATCCCGATTTTCCCGTATTTTTCCGTGTCAAGCAAAAAGTACAGGCTGCAATTTTGCCAATCAAGCTTTCCCCCGTCATTTCGGGCGTTTAAATAAATACGGACCGTTTCCATTTGGTCATGCAACAATACCGGCACTTGGTAAAACATCGTTTGCATATGATTGCCGGCGTCAAATTTGCTTAGCAACTGCTGGCCTGTCATATTCGCCACAGCATGCTCAGCTTGCGCTGCAATCACGCCAAATTCGCCTTGGCTTAGCTTCAACAACAGCGCCTTTATATTTTGCGGCTCTCTGGCCATCTGTTTAGACAGCAAAGCATGGAAGACATCTTTCTCATGGTGAAACCCTAATTGCCGGAATTGTTCGAACGTATTTCTTGCCGAAACTTCCTCACCGAGCGGAAACTTCAATATCCGTGCCAGCTGCGGCAAAAGCTGCTGCTTCGGCGCTGCTTCCGGATCCTCTCCGCTGAAAGGATGAGCGGAAACAAAATGCTTCACTTTAACATCCGCTGGCTGAAAGCGAAGCCCCTCAAGCAAATGCTTTACTTCTTTCACGGCTTTTAATGCATCGCTTTGCTTTCCTTCAGTAAGCAATTGCTTTGCTTCTGCCAATTTCGCGCTTGCCTGCAGCATTTGCTTCTCTGTTTTCATATCGGTAAAAAGCATAAACTCTCCTTGCAAAATAGCGCGGTCTAACGTACGAATCACGGCTTCGACCAATTGCTTTGCCTGCTGGCGCGCCGATGTTTGTCCATTATCCAGTAAAAATGCCGCGTTTTCCAGCTTCTTATTCATCTCTATTTGCAGTTTTTTAAAATCAAGCGCCGCTTGTGAGAGTTTTTCCGTAATCGTCTTCACGATGATATTTTTGGCTGGGGCGGGGAATGCTTGCATCCATTCCTCATTCCAATATGTCCATTCCGTTTGTTGACTTTCTGCCGTTTCAGCAGATTGATTCTTTTGAGGGATTTCTTGCTCCTCCATTAAGTCTGTTTCAGCTGGAGAGTGGAAAACTTTCGCGCCATTGCTGACGAAATCGTGGTTGTTCTCCTTCCAATCTTGTAAATTATCCTCTGCTGAAGTTTGCAGCCCGTTTCCCATCAAAGCTTGCAAACTGTTTTCCACTGAAGATCGTAAGCTCGGCAAAAGCGCAAGATGATCGGCGAGCTGCGCCAATGTTTCGCCGAACGAGTCGCCATGCAGCGCTTCATGGATGGCCTGCAGATGCGATTCGGCCACTTCCAGCTTTTTATTCGCAAGCGCCTGTACCGTTTCCAATTTTTCATTTAGCGTCCCCTTGGCTTTTTCGAAAAAGCGCCTTAATATTGCTTTTTCTTCCTTAGATAGGCGAATTCCTTGCGCAAGCAAAATTTGTTCCGCTTTTTCTAATTCACCGGCAGGAAATAAACCGGCGGCTGGGCCATTTGTTTCCGCTGCTTTCGGTACTGCCTGCACTTGTAAAACATGATCTTTGATGCCAACGATTCGCACAACCACTTTATCTTCCTTTGGGATTTCTCCTTGAAAGCGAACGTGTACATCTTGTCCTTTCACCGTTATAATCGCTTCATCGTTGCTTAACTTTTCCTTCACTGTTGCGAAAAATGTTTCTCCCTCTTTCAAAGAAAACGGTGCCGGCTCGCTCATGATAAAATCGTTGCGAACTTGCATGATTTCACACTCCCGCACTATCTTTTACTATTCTTAATATCGGCATGTTGCCCGGCAATATTAACCTCTTGCCAATGTTAACGAAGAAACAGAGGCAGCGCCAGCCTTAAGCAACACCTTCGCCGCATGCCTTAATGTCGTCCCTGTCGTATAAATGTCGTCGATTAACACAATCGGTTTGCCCTGCAAAGATGTTTGTTCCGACAGGCGAAAAACGTTTTCGGTCCGCAGCCGCTCAAGGCGCGACTTTTTGGACTGTTTTTCCAAATGGCGGCGGCAAAGCAGCTCATGAATAGGGAGGGCAAGCAGCTCGGCGAGCGCCTTTGCCTGGTTAAAGCCGCGTTCGAACAGGCGCTCGGCGCTGAGAGGAACAGGGACGATCAGAAAGGTATTGTCAAAATGGCGGTAAAACTCGCGGCAAAATTCGTCCTGAAACGCTTGGACCACCGCGTAGTCGCCGCGAAATTTCCAAAGCGCAACCACTTCCTTCATAAAATCATTGTACATATACACTGAGCGGTTTTTCGTTAACACATCTTTCCATTCATCGTCTGCTTGCCAGCGGATGCAATCAGCGCATAGCCTCTTTTGTTGATGCGATGGTTTAAGGCCCGCGGAAGGCCGGCCGCAAATATCGCAAATGTCTCCGGCAATTTTCAGCAAAGCATTGCGGCATTTCGCACAGAGGCAGTCCGCTTTTTTTAACGTCAAAAAATGCTGCCAGCTTGTGATTGGATTGTACGGCGTGTGGCAAAGCAAACAATTCATTGCGTCCTCAATAGCCCCCTTTCCGCTGCTTCCTTATTCATTCTTTCAATCTGCCGCTTCGCTGCCACCATTCCTCTCGTCTTTCCATAATGGAAAAAGCGGATATCGCCGTCTGGATGCTGGACGCTGCGGCCGACGCGGCCGGCAATTTGCACGAGCGCGCTTTCCGTAAAAATATCGTCTTCGGCGCCAAGCACGGCGACATCGATGTTTGGGACGGTCACGCCGCGCTCTAAAATGGTCGTAGTGACAAGAAGCGGAATGCGCCCGTCGCGAAACGCCTGCACTTTCTCGGCGCGCTCCGGGTCTTCCGCGTGGACGCCTTCAACCCGCTCATGCCATTGTTTAACTATGTGTACGACTTGTTCGAGCACATCAATCTGGGGGACGAATAAAAACGCTTGTTTTTTTGTTTCCATGCGGGATAGGACCCATGCCGCCACATTGCGGGGAAGGCGCCCGCGCTTCAGCTGCCTGCGCCAGTTGCCGCACCATTCGAACGACGGCACAGGGAGGGGAAAACCGTGGTAGCGGGCGGGAATGGTGACGGCTTTCCGTTTGCCGCGCCTGATGTCCCGCTGCCACGCCGGATGAGGGGTCGCGGTTAAATAAATCAGGCTGGACTCTGCTTTGCGCGCTTTGGCGGCGGCATACTCAAGCATTGGCTCAACAGAGTACGGAAAAGCATCCACTTCATCAATCACCATCACGTCAAAGGCGCGGTAAAACCGTAAAAGCTGGTGGGTGGTGGAAATAACAAGAGGGGCGGATTTGCCGCGGTCTTCGCTGCCGCCGTACAAGGCAATGAGGGGAACACCCGGAAACACCAGCCGCAAGCGGGGAGCAAGCTCGCGCACGACATCGGTTCTTGGCGTGGCGATGCATACGCGTTTTCCCATTTCCAGCGCCCGTGCGATTCCTTGGAACAGCACCTCTGTCTTGCCTGCCCCGCACACCGCCCAGACAGTCAATTCGCTGTTCTGGGCGATCGCGTCTTCGACCGCACCGGCGGCCCGCTGCTGTCCTTTGGATAACGTTCCATTCCATGAAAGCGGGGAAAGATAGCGTGGCTGCGGAAAAGAAAAGCGGGAGGCAACAAGCGGCGTGCATTCGCTGACACGGCCCATCATGATGCATTTGCGGCAATACGTACAAACAGTATGGCAGCGTGCGCAAGGAAACGAGGCGAAAAAACGGCCATCCTCGTTTCCGCATCTTATGCAGCGCCATCCATGTTTTGTTTTTACAATCCCTTTTTCATAGAAAAGATAGCCATGTTCATAATGTGTTTGAATGAGGTGGAGAGAAAAGGGAAGTTCTTCAAGAAGAAGCTGTCTTCCTTCCAAAAAGGAAAGGAGTTCCGGGGAATACGGAAATCCGGGAGTTGGCTGGAGCGAAGATGTGAAATCAATATGGCTGATCGGTTTGGCATTTTTACCGGTTTTGGCCAGCGCTTCAGGGATAAGCCTTCCTTTGTCCACGATAAAACGCATACATTTCCTCCTTTTCCCATTGTTTATCCCTGCCATATCAATGAAAGGTGCGCTTTGGTCCAGCAGAAAGAACATAAAGCCGCATTCAGGACTTCTTGCTGCTGGACCAAAGGATATTTCGCCGCTAAGTCCAGCGGGCTTGGAACGCGGAAGCCAAAATCGCTGCCGTTTAAGATCTGGTCCTTTGTTAAGTTTCCCGTTTCTTTTGCACATCAAGGCAGCGGCGAGAGCAAAGCCTTCTTTTCCAAAGCCCTGCGTCATCCGCAGCATTACGGCTGATACCACGTTAGCCCTAACGCGCCCTCACCAAGGTGGGTGGCGATGACAGGGCCGAAATAGCTAATGGAAAACTCGACGTTCGGATAAAGGCTCGATAATTGCTGTTTCCATTGTTCTGCCTCATCCGGGCGGTTGGCGTGAATGATCGCCGCTTTTAACGGCACGCCTTTTGCCGCGTCTTCTGCCAGCAGTTCTTCAATCCGCTTGATTGCTTTTTTGCGCGTGCGGATTTTTTCAAACGGAACGATTACTTTATTTTCAAAGTGAAGCAGCGGCTTAATTTGCAGCAGCCCGCCGATAAACGCCTGCGCGCCTGTCAACCTTCCGCCGCGCTGCAAATGCGCCAAATCGTCCACCATAAAGTAGGCGCGCAGCGTTTTTTTCATTTCATCGATTCGCGCGATGATTTCCTCCGGCGTTTTTCCGTCAAGCGCCATCTTCGCCGCTTCAATCGCGTAAAACCCTTGCGCCATGCAGCTGATTTCCGAATCATACGCATATACGTTCAGGCCATCGACCATATTTCCTGCCGTCAGCGCTCCTTGGTATGTCCCGCTGATGCCGCTCGAGAGATGGATGCTGATGACCGCATCATATCCTTCCTCACGGAGGGATGTAAACAGCTCAACAAACTCGCCAACCGCTGGCTGGGAAGTCGTCGGCAGTTCTTTATGCTGCTTTATTTTTTCGAAAAATTGTTCCGCACTGATATCGACTTCCTCGCGGTACGTTTCCCCGCCAAACGCGACGCTCAGCGGAATCATGCGAATCCTCAACCGGTCGCGCACATCTTTTGGAATGTACGCGGTGCTATCCGTTACAATTGCTGTTTTCATCGTCCATACCTTCCTTACCGTTTTTGTTACCTATTGTAGCGGAAAATGAAACGAATTTCATTATCATTAACCCGATAAGCACTTGGTCCTTTCCGGCGAAACTAGCGGACTTCGACCCAGCCGTTTTTGATGGCGACAATGACCGCTTGTGTCCGGTCATTCACGTTCAGTTTTTGCAAAATATTGCTGACATGGTTTTTCACTGTTTTTTCGCTAATGTAAAGCGCCTCGCCGATGCCGCGGTTGCTTTTTCCGTCTGCTAACAGCTGCAACACTTCACATTCGCGCCGCGTTAGCAAATGAAGCGGCCAGCGGGCTTCCCGCTTCCCTTCTCCTTCCTTTTCGTTTTTTCCAGCCGACAGCCGGCGGTATTCGCGAATTAAATTATGCGTTATCTTCGGATGCAAATAGGAGCCGCCTTCTGCGACGATTTTCACCGCTTCAATTAATGTATCTGCATCCATGTCTTTTAATAAATAGCCGGTAGCGCCCATTTGCAGTGCGCGCATCACATAGTTTTCGTCATCATGAATCGAAAGAACGACAATTTTCGTGTCAGGATACATTTCCACCAGCTGTCTCGTTGCCTCAACTCCATTGGTGTTTGGCATATTAATATCCATGATGACAATGTCAGGACGGTGTTGTTCGACAATCGCGAGCGCTTCGCTTCCGTCTGCTCCCTCGGCGACCACCTCAAACTCTTCTTCAAATTCTAAAATCCGCTTCATCCCTTCCCGAAACAATTGATGATCGTCAATGATAGCAATGCGTGTTTTCACAATGCCTCTCCTCCTTTTTTAGTTTATTGTGGTTATATGTTCAATGGAATGCGAATGAAAATGGTTGTGCCGGCCCCGATCTTTGAGCGAATCGTTAACGTGCCTTCCAATAAGTCAACCCGTTCTTTCATCCCCATTAACCCAAAAGCATTTTCTTTTTTCACCGTTGTGTCAAACCCTTTTCCGTCATCTTTCACCATCACAAGCAGCTGGCCGCTGCACATTTCCGTTTTCACTTCAATTTTCGTTGCTTCAGCATGTTTCAGGGCATTTTGCACCGCTTCTTGAACGAGGCGAAACACCGCGACTTCCAAACGGGGCGGAAGTCTCATTTCTTTCCCGATATGGACAAATGAGATATCGATTCCTTTACTATAGTCTTCGACTGTCTGCAAGTATTTTCTTAGTGTAGGAACTAATCCTAAATCGTCAAGCGCCATTGGTCTTAAATCATAAATAATTCTTCGCACTTCGTAAAGAGCTGAACGGACCATTTTTTTAAAATCGCGGATCTCCGAAATAGCCGCTTCGATCCCGCGGTCTTTTAACACTTTTTCCATTAAATCGGAACGAATAATCACATGCGCGAGCGTTTGCGCCGGGCCGTCGTGAATTTCCCGCGACAGCCGTTTGCGTTCTTCTTCTTGTGCTTCAATAATTTTTAAGCCAAATTCTTGCTTCCGTCTCGCTCCTTCAATAAATTCACCAACTTGCCGGAAATCGCTGGTCAAATAATTAAGAACAACCGTCACTTGCCCGACTAAATGATCAGCTCGTTCGATCGTTTCTTTCAGCCCGATTAAACGCCGCTCCAGCTCATCCCGGCGCAACCGCAACTGCTTTTCCCTTTCCCGGACCATCGCCAGCTCCATGTGCAATTCATGCGCTTTTTCATACGCCTCGCGGATTTCATTTTCTGAATGTGACGCGAAATTCCGGCTCACCTCCGAAAGGCGCTGGCGGGAGCGCCGTGTTTGCACTTCAAGCTTGTCCGCCTCCTCGATCGTCCTGTGGATCGCTGCCTTTACCTCTGCCAGTTCTTTGACCATCCATTCGTATTCTTGGCGCGACTGTTCGCCAATCCGGAAAATTTCATCCTTGCTATGTTGAACGGTGTCGATCATTTTTTCGACAATTTTATCCAATTCTTTCACATTCAAGTTTTTATTTGCCGACATACAACATCCTCCGTAAACGCATTACTGCGCTGCTTTCCCATTCACACACAGATACCAAAAAAATTTATTTGAAGGAAAAAAGTTGTCGATTTATAATAAAAAAAGCATCTACTAACAAATTCACCCTTTTGCCTACTACTAAAATAGTATAACATGTTTTTTGGTAAAAACCTTGTCTGATTTTTTATCCAGACCCGTTTTCGTTGCAGCGAGGTGATTTTTGTTTTGTTGCAAAAATACTATACAGTAAAAGGATATGGCGAAAATGAAATCGTCATTGAAAAATCCCGCTTTATTTGCTATATCAACCGAGCGACGACAGAAGAAGAAGCAGTCCAGTTTATCCAGCAAATAAAAAAAAAGCATTGGGACGCGACTCATAATTGTTCTGCCTACATCATCGGCGAGCACGATCAAATCCAAAAAGCGAACGATGACGGGGAACCGAGCGGCACTGCCGGCATCCCGATGCTGGAAGTGCTGAAGAAAAAAGGGCTGAAAGATACCGTCGCTGTGGTCACTCGCTATTTTGGCGGCATTAAACTTGGGGCAGGCGGCCTTGTGCGCGCATACGGAAAATCGGTGTCAGAAGGGCTGAAAGCAGCCGGCATCGTCGAACGCCGCCTAACGCGCGTCATGCATGTCACCATCGATTACACATGGCTTGGAAAAGTGGAAAATGAATTGCGCTCTTCTGACTATACTATAAAAGACATCCATTACTCCGAAAATGTTGAGATGGAAATTTTTGTTGAGGAAACAGAAAAGCAAACATTTGTCGACTGGATGACGGAGCTGACAAACGGAAGGGCAGAAATAAGAGAAGGAGAAACAGAATATCTCGAAATAGACGTCCCTTAATCAAAACGATAAAAAGGAGTCATTATCATGGTAGATGAAAGAACGACAATAAATGGACGAAAGCGATACAAAAAGAAAAAAAAGAAAAAGCGAAGAAGACGCATTTTATTCGTGCTGTTTATGCTCAGCTTATTATTGTTAGTCAGTTCTTTAGGATATGCTTCATTTTTGCTGCATAAGGCCGAATCGGTGATGAACAAGTCATATGAAATGCTCAGATATGATAACGCCGAGTCTCTTGACCCAAAAAAGGATAATTTTTCTGTGCTGTTTATTGGCGTCGATGACAGCCGCACGCGCAATTTCCAAAAAGATACCAGGTCTGATGCGCTGATTCTCGCCACATTTAACGCGAAAGACCAATCTGTGAAAATGGTGAGCATTCCGCGCGACTCATACGTATATATTCCATGTGAGGACAAATATGATAAAATTACGCACGCACATGCTTATGGAGGCGTAAAGTGCACCGTTGAAACAGTCGAAAATTTATTTGATATCCACATCAATTATTACGTCAAAATGAATTTCTATGCCTTCATGGATGTCGTCGATGCGTTGGGCGGAATCGAAGTTGAAGTGCCTTATAACATTAAAGAAAAAGATTCAGAAGACCATCATAACGCCATTGTCCTGAAAAAAGGGCTTCAAAAGTTAAACGGTGAAGAAGCGCTCGCCCTTGCGAGAACGCGAAAGAAAGATAACGACATCGAACGCGGGAAACGCCAGCAAGAAATTTTAAAAGCGATTTTGAAGAAAGCGAGCCAGGCGAGTTCCATTACAAAATACGACGATGTCATCGAAGCGGTCGGAAACAACATGAAAACAAACTTTACGTTTGACCAGATAAAATCTCTTGTCTATTATGTCGTAAGCAACAAAAATCTCTCGATTGAATCACTCCATCTCACCGGAACAGACAGCAATGACGGAGTTTATTACTACATGTTAGATGAACAGTCTGTTCAAGAAATCAGTGAAACGCTCCAAAATCATTTGCGGTGACCATGCGGGCGCCGGAAACGGCATCTCACAGCATCTTGGGAATAAAAAAACGCAAAAAATATCAATAAAAAAAGCCATCTGGGTAAAGAAAACCAGACGGCTTTTTTAATTTTGCTTTCCACCGGCATAGCGAATAACTCGCATAATTTTTAAAATCGGGCGATAATTGCTGTCAACGAGGCCAATTTTTTCTGCCACCAATTCAAGAGCAAGCAAAACAACGGCAAGTATAATCATTGACACCCAAACAGCAGCCTGCGATAAAATAATCGCTATAAGTCCAAACAAGGCGCTCATACCATAAATAATAAGGACCGTTTGCCGATGGCTATATCCAAGCCGGAGCAAACAATGATGCAAATGCGATTTGTCTGGCGCAGATAAAGGCTGCTTTTTGACGATTCGGCGAATGATGGCGAAAAATGTGTCTGAAATCGGCACTCCTAAAATTAGTACAGGAATGACAAATGAGATGAATGTAACGTTTTTAAAGCCGAGCAACGCCAAGACCGAAATCATATACCCTAAAAATAAAGCTCCTGTATCGCCCATAAAAATTTTCGCTGGATGGAAATTATATAATAAAAATCCTAACGTGCTTCCAAGCATAATGATCCCTACCGAGGAAACGAACCAGTCGCCCATAATGATGGCCATTCCAGAAATAGTAATTAAGGCAATCGCAGACACTCCCGCGGCTAGTCCATCAAGCCCATCGATTAAGTTGATGGCATTGGTAATCCCCACAATCCAAATAATGGAGATTGGGATGCTCAATATTCCAAAGTGCAGCTCTCCTCCAAACGGCAGGTTGATAAAGGTGACTTGCAGCCCTCCAATGACCACCACAATAAATGCGGCGATCAGCTGGCCGAAAAATTTTATTTTTGCCGGAAGTTCATAAATGTCATCAAGAACACCGATAACAACGATAACAAAGCTTCCAAGCAAAATATACATCCAGTCTTCGTTCCATGGGCGCAAAATCGCATAACCGATCAAAAAGCTGATATATATCGCTAAACCGCCTAAACGCGGCATTATTTTCTGGTGCACTTTCCGGTAGTTTGGCTTATCAGTCGCTCCAACAGCAAACGCTAATTTTTTAACAATTGGAGTCAAAACGACTGAACAGACAAAACATATAAGCAGCGTCATCCATAAATATAACATGGGGAAAACTCCTCCCTTAAGTTCTAGGATAACCACTCATTCCACTTCTAACTCGAATCGGTTATTTCCATTTTTTTAAATCCGTTTCCAGACAATTTCAGCACTTTAATCCCACAGCGTTGATTATAACATATTAACTCTATTACATAAATAACAAAATTACTCAAAATCTATTAATCTCCCCTTCATATTTATTCGAACAAATGCATTTTTTCTGTACGTCAACGATCTGCATCGCGCCTTAATTATGGCGTAAACCTTCTTAAGTTCAACGGGACGTCTCTTCGATAGAACCAAAAAAACGGCTGCCTATTTCATCATCGGCAGCCGTTGAAAAGACATCAAGCGGAATGATTTCAGCAAAAGAAGAGAAACGAGAACAAACGTGAGACCTCCTATAAAAATATTGGCAATATGATGGTGAAAATCGATATATTTATGAATTATTGCCGCGGCAATCGTTGCACAAAGAGCATACAAGATTAGCCGAAGCCACTGTGCTTCTTTTTCCGGTTGAAGGCGCAACTGCACGACGCTTGCAATAGCCAGCATGAGAAATTGGACAATGGCGCTAACCGTCGTTCCCCATGCCACAGCATCCGCCCCATATTTTCCGATGAACAGCTTAATAATCAAAATATTGACGCCAAATACGGAAATCATTCCAGTCGCTACAGGAACAAATGATTTCTCCATCGCATAAAAAAACCGTGTAATAAACAGATTGGCAGCTTGGGCAAACATCCCAATGATGAAAATTTTCAGCATCATCGCCGTCATTTTTGTCGATTGCGCTGTAAATGATCCATATTCAAAAATCAGCTTCACCATTTCTTCGGCGTAAAAATAAACAAAAACCGAAACAGGAACAATAATCATGAACAGCGATTTCAGCCCGCGGAAAAATATCGATGAAATGCCGCCATAATCCTTCTCCGCTGTTTTTTTGGCAAGCATTGGGTAGATCACTGTCGTTACGCTAGTCATTAAAATCACTTGCGGCAACTGGACAAATTTCAAAGCATAATTTAAAGCCGCCACATACCCGGCCTCAAGCTGTGAGGCAAACATGCGCTGAATAAAAATATATAATTGCAGCGTCGCGCCGCCAAACAAGACGGGTACCGCAATTTTTAACATTCTGGCGATGTACTCCGGTTCCGTCGTCACCAATTGAAACTGAAAGCGGTGCAAGTTATTTTTCCGCAGCTGAACAAACAAAATCAGCAGCATCACCGCGGCGCTCGCCACCGCCCCCCATCCATATGCATAAATACCGCAAAAAGGATAAAGCAGCACGACCAGCAGCACAAACATTCCGTTATTCACCAATGCCGCAACGGCAGCGCCATAAAATTGATCTTGCGCGTTTAAAATGCCAGAAAACCACATTGAAAAAACAAGAAATAGCGCAGAAGGGGCTGTAATCATAAAAAGCTGCGACGTCATCATCAACTGTGAACCGGCGAGGCCGGAAAAAAAGAATGCGACAATTGGTTTTGCAAACACCATTAATCCTGCTGTGATCAATAATAAGAAAATCAGCATATACGTAAATACGGTATTGTGAAAGCGCTGCTTCTCTATATCGTTTGCCATTTTGCTAAAGATACTAATATAGGCGGTCGTAACCGCCCCGCCAAGCACTAAATACAAAAAGTTCGGAATGGTATAGGCCAAAACAACACTGTCTGCCAATGAGGACGTGCCAAAATGATATCCAATCATCACTTCACGCACAAACCCGAAAAACCGCGACAATATGTTAATAACCGTTACGACACCAATGATTTGAAACAGACGTTTTCTGTTCACATCCTCACCTGCTATACTGCCAATTTTCTTTTCGTTCAGAATCAGCATTCACCATACATACTACTTAAACACGGTCATAAAGCTGGAGAATTTGGTCAATGATTCTCTCTTGATCATTTTCTTGGGCGCGCGCCTCGCCCTTTTGAACTAGCTGTTTGCGAAGAGCCGCATCATCAAGCAATTTTTTCATTCCCTCGAACAAGGAATCTGGATTGCCTGGCTCCACAAGCACACCCGCCCCGTCACCAAGCAGATAAGCCAGTCCGCCAACACGGCTTCCGACAACAGGCGTATGGCAAGACATCGCCTCTAACGCCACCAATCCAAATCCTTCTAAATGAGACGGCAACACAAACATCTCTGCAGCGGCCATCCACACCGCTACATCTTTCTGTTGCATCGCGTCCAATATATGTACATCATTGATTTCCGCTTCCTTCACGCGATGAATGAGTTCATGATAAAAGGCGTTATCCTTCTTAGCGCCAATCAGATAAAGCGAGACGGAAGGGTATTCCTTTTTCAGTTTCGAAAATGCTTCCACCAATTCGATTAGTCCTTTTTGGCGAATAATATTTCCCACAAATAAAATTGGAATCTCATGTTCGCCGATCCCGCAGCGCTTTCTCGCTTCCTCTTTGTCAAGCGGCTGAAATATGCGGCGGTTAACGCCCATGTTAATCACAGAGACGTTTTCCTCAGGAACACCAAATTCATTGCGAATCTGCTCAGCGAGTTTGTGCCCCACCGCGATGACATGGTCCGCCTCCCGCAAAATGGTCGTTGTCCACTGCCGAATCCTTCCGCTTTTGTTGGCCATTCGGTCAATATCCCCGCCATGAGCAGTCACAACCAGCTTTGCCTTCCACCATTTTTTATACCATAATCCTAGCATTCCTGTCGGAAAAACGTAATGAGCATGAACCACATCGTAATTCCGCCCTTTTGTCACACAATGAATCAATGTTCGAAGAAGCCACAAAATATATTTCGTTAGGACGTTTACTTTATCTGTGCGCGGATTCGTTACAGCAATAACATCCACATGCAGCCCGCGGCCGCGAAGAGCTTCCACTTGATTTTTCACAAAAATGCCAAATGACTTTGCCGTTTCTGTTGGATACATGTTGCTCAGCACTAATATCTTTTTACCGGACATGTTTCTCACCACTTAAGCGCAGCAATTCAATGCCTTCCCCTGCTTTTTCTTTCATTTGTTCAGCGATTTGCCTCGTTTCGCGCTGAATGTCCAGCCATTTTTTCTCCATTTTCTCAACGATCTGCACAATCGAAGCTGGTTCCATTCCTAATGTTTCCACAGAAACATAGCGGTCTGTCTGGCGGATCAATGATAAAAAATGATAAACTTTCGGATGATAACCAATCCCAATGATTGGGGTTCTTGCAACAACCGCCAAAATCAGTGAATGCAGCCGTGTTCCGATCACAAGGTCATGCGAAGCACAAAGACTGACAATATCATTTGGATGCAAGTTTTTATCAATAATTGTGACACGATCGCGATGTTTCATTAATGCGGCAATATCCTTTGTTACTTGCACATCCTGGGGGTATTTCGTTGAAAAAAACGTAACAGCCACGTTCTTTTTCTCAATAAGTTGATCTAAATTTTTCGCCATTCCGGTAACGTAATTGGAGTACTTTTGTTCATTTGAAGTAGGCCAATATTTTCCATTATAATATGGCACAGCGGTAACGGCTACTTTTTGAACGAAATGTGATTCTTGCTTTTCATTCGGAGCAGCTAAATAAAGGGCCGGATCACCGATGACATGTATGTTCCTTTTCACCCCGAGCGCCTGCAACAGCCGTTTCGACTGCTCATCGCGAACGGAAATGCAACAGGCTTTTTGGGACAATTGCTTTATGAAAAAAGCTCCCAGCTTCGTTTCAATCGGCCCCACTCCGACTCCGTAAACAATCACTTTACATCCCGCGTAATGTCCTAGTAATCCAAGGGTAGCGTATAATGGACCGTCCCATTTATACAAATCCATGAGAATCCCGCCGCCGCCCACAATGATGACATCGAGATTTCTCATGATTAAATAATTTTCTTTTAATGTTTTCATGATCGAAAATGGGAGAGGGCCTTTGCGGTGAAAAATAGGAACTGCTCGAACCCCGTATCGTTGCTCTGTGTCCTTGGGATTGTTGCTAAAAACGATAATGTCTTCGTTAGGGATGGACAACTCTTCGATCAACTGTTTTAAAATTCCTGTTAAAATTGCCTCATCTCCGTTGTTATTGTGACCATAGTTTCCAATAATACCTATCTTCATAAAAAACACCTTTTTAAAAATGATTGTCGAAAAATGTTGTGCGTCTCAACTTTATTCATTATACTATTGTTTCCTTATCCGTAAAAGCACTTTTGACCATAACATTATAGCAATTTTTCGATGCAATGAAAAATGAAGGGATGCCCGATTCACCGGGCACCCTTCATCCTGTCATTGGCTGTAGTATTGGACAATGCCGTTATAGATCGATTGCGCAAAAATGTTTTGGTAGTGATCGGAAGTTAATTTTTGGTAATCGCTGCTGTTTGTGATAAAACCAAGCTCTACAAGAACACTTGGCACATTGTTGTTGCGGACGACGTAAAAACCATAGTCTTTCACGCCGCGGTCCTTCATGCCAGCGTTATTGACAATTTGTTGCTGAATGGCCTTTGCCAACAAATAGCTTTCATAGCCGTTCGGATTTTTCGATGTATCATAATAAGTTTCTGTACCGCTCGCAGATGGGCTTGCCGAGTTGACATGGATGCTGACAAACAGTTCCGCATAATTATTTTTTGCAATCTGCACTCGCTCCTCAAGCGTTTTATACACATCGCTTTCTCTCGTCATAATGACTTTCGCCCCGGCGCTTGCAAGCTTCTGTTTCACTTTTTGCGCCACAGACAAAACGATATTCTTTTCGTACGTTTTTCCATTCATCGTTCCCGGATCTGTGCCGCCATGGCCGGCGTCAATCACAATAATGCGCCCTTGCACCGGATTGCCGTTTACATTTTTTAATTTCAAGTAGGTTTTATGTACATATCCTGTTTTGCCATTGTACGAAATTTTCGCCCAATACCCGTTAATCTCTAAAACGTTCACTACCGTTCCATAGGAAAGCTGGCCAATCACCGAAGCGCTGGCGCTTCCAGACGAACGGACATTTAACGTGTCCGCAGTCACTTTCCCCGTTGCAATCACAGAACTATTGACTGGAGAACTATTGACTGGAGAACTATTGACCGGAAGACGGAAATCTTTGTTCAACGCGCGAGCGACAAATGCGGAAAATTGCGCTCTTGATGTGTATGACTCTGGCATAAACTGGTTTTCGCTGCCATTCGAAATTCCATGATAATACAGTTTTACAATGTACGGATAAGCCCAGTAACTTGGACTAATATCGCGGAAAATTTGCTTGTTCCCTACATTCCCAGGTTCTGGTAAATTAAAAGCAAGAGCGATAATTTTGCTCATTTGCGACCGTTTCAAAGGAGCGTCCGGCTGAAACGTCCCATCCGGATATCCTTGAAAAATCCCTTTTTCCACCGCTCTTTCAATCCATCCTGCCGCCCAATGAGAAGGAGGGACATCTTTAAAACGGGCACGGGTTACCGTCTTTTCACTTTGTCCTAACGCTTTAACAATCATTTTTGCTGCCTGCGCTCTCGTTACATTCTCGTTGGGGTGAAACCGCAATACGCCGTTTTCATTATACCCCTGAATAATCGCGCGCCCGTATAAAAACTCAATTTCTTTTTTTGCCCAATGGTCAGCCGGCACATCAGCAAAAATCGTTTTTGCAGTGGAAGCGGCTGAAAAAGAAGCGCTCGCTGATTCCGCGTTAAACGGCGACGGCTGATGGAAATCCTGAATTTTCTGCAAATCGCCTTGGGAAGAAGCGGCAGATGAATTAGTTTCCGCATAAGTTGCCGAAGAGTAGCCAAAGAACATTAACAAACACAACAACAACAACAATCGCAGTGGCTGCAATAACACCTCTCCTTTCATCACCAAAATTTTGGAATAATTGTACCCCCTTTTCTCTATCATTTAATTCTATGAAACTATGTCTAAAATCGCAACCCTAATCCGACAAACTTTTCCAAACAAACGGCATAAAGCTCATCATGCCAAGCAATGATGAGCTTTATTTTTTATCCAACATATATTGATATGTTCTTGCAAGCATTGCCGCAAACTGGGCGCGGGTAAGAAACTCATTTGGGCGGAAATACGGCTGCTTCGTGACAATTCCTTTATCTGCCAGCTGCTGCACCGCATAATAAGCAAAACTCCCATCCATGTCTTTAAACGCATAAGGAGTGCCAGAAAACGAGTCTTCACTTAATTTTAATGCTCTTGCCAGCATCACCGCCATTTGCGCCCTTGTCACAAACCGTTCCGGATAAAAATGTCCATCATCATATCCTTTCACAATGCGCTGGCCATATGCAGCGTAAATCGGCAACGCCCCTGCCAATGTCAACGGCGTATCAAGAAAAGGGGAACGAATTTGCTGCGGCCGCCATTGAAACAGCCGATTCATCATCATCACAGCGTGCCGCCGCGTTAACAGAGCGTTAGGGCGAAATGTATGATCGGTAAAACCGTTAATCCATTTTTCACGGTACGCCGTTTGAATTTCTTCATATGCCCAAAATGAGGATGGGACATCAGAAAAGGAAGCGGATGCGGATGCCGCCGAATTCACCCAGCGCTCATCAAAAGCAGCTACCTTTCCGGTATGATCCGCGCCAACAACCGTCAGCTTTTTCTCATTCCTAGCCGACGGCACATCAGGCAATGCAAAGGAAAGCCATTGATCATCCATGTTTCGTTTTTCTACTAACTGATCATCGATAAACACATACACATCTTTGCCAATCAATCCTTTCGAGATGCCGAGAATCTGTTTTTCTGAAAATGACAGCGGCTGGCCGCTTTTGATCGTCAACCAGTCCACCGCTTCGCTGTACGGAAGCTGAATGGCTTTTGCCGCCTGCACCACGCCATATCCCGAATGAATATCATATCCTTTTTCCTGTATATCCTCCGCTGACTCAAACAGCCGCTTACGGATTTGTATATCGTCCAAGCGCGGATCCGTTGCCTTTAATAACGCCGCCACACCTGACACAAAAGGCGCAGCCATGGAAGTTCCGCTTAACGTCCGATATTCATTATTAATAAAGGTGCTGAGGATATTGTCGCCAGGCGCGCTAATATCCAGTTTCCATCCGTAGTCTGAATAGGAGGCAATTTGATTGTGTTCATCTACCGCCGCAACAGCAATCACTCCTGGATATGACGCAGGATAAACATCCTGTAATGAAATCCCCCAATTGCCTGCCGCTGCTACGACAACAACATGATGTTGAAGCGCATTTTGAACCGCTTGTTCCAAAACAAGCGTCTTTCCTTTCCCCGCCAAGCTTAAATTAATGACATCCGCCCCCATTGATACAGCGTCATTGACAGCTTTGGCAATTTCAAAATCCCCTCCCGTCCCTTCACGATCAAGCACCTTGAAAGGAACAACGTCAACAGGAGCAAATCCCGCTGCCCCGACAATTCCCTCATGATTATTCGCGCAAGCTGCGATAATTCCTGTCACATGCGTGCCGTGCCCATGGTCGTCCAGCGCCAGCCGTCCCGGATGGACATAATCTTTCCCTAAACTATGAAGAACATTTCCGCAAAAGTCTTTATGCAGCGCTGCTCCCGTATCAATCACAGCAACAAGCACATGATTGACCGCTGTCATATTAGTGATAACAGGAGGTTTTTTCCATCCGTTTGCTTGAATATGGATTTGCAGCGTCTTATATGTTTGGTTTTTCGGTAAAAGCACATCTAATGTTGACAAGTTGCCGCTATTTTGCGCGAGCACCTTTCCGTCCTTATCCGTCACTTGAAGTGTCCATGTATTCTCCACATGATCCACCGTGACCGATAACCGGGACAGTTTCATTTCTTCCTCTGACAAAACCGAAAAGCTCAGCATAGGCAATGGCTGACCTTCATATGCCATCACGCCTTGAGCAGTGGCGATTTGTTTTCCTATTAACATATTGCGCTGTTGAAATTTAGAGGCTACGGACAATATATCTATTTTATTGATTCCCCATTGTTGAGAAACAAGAGGGTCATTAAAAAAAGAAGAAGCAAGCGATTTTTGATAATTCGGTTCTACCTTTGAGACGATGGAAAGCTTTTGAATTCCGCCGATTTCCTCTTTAGTAAACAGGGCTTTTACTGCCCATTGCTTTTCTTTCTCCTGATCTTTTACTCTATCTCTGTATTTTTCCATAAATAGCGAATAATCTTTTTCGCTCTGAAAATAAACCACCCATTCAGACAATGACTGACTGTGTACGTCTTTTTCAAACAAGAATATAAAGCCAATTAATAAGCAACACATGAATAACAAAGGATTTCGCACAGCTTCATCTCTTCCTCCTTTCCTTAATTAGTATAGCAAACACCCAAAAAAAAGAGCCGCCTTTTTTACAAGGCGGCCATAGTAAATATCACTCTTTCTTCTAAATATATATAAAGACTCGGTTGGTTGCTGTTTTATTTTAGCAGACATCTTCGCCACCAAGATACAAGTAAATTTTACAAATTTCTTTTGTTGTTTAAATCCGTCAATGATTGCGCTAAAATGATAGAAGTGTGTTACACAATATGGGAAATTCATTAAGAAATGACCGTTTTGCCCTTTGTCCAGCACCATTTCGCTGCTTCATGAAAAGAAAATATTAAGCATTCGATCGCTTCAGAATATGTCCGGGTGAAAACAGAGGATACGGTAGAAAAAAATGAGGAATCAATGATATGCTTGTCCCTGTCCTGTGTTTTTTTGCGATGTGAAAAACGGGCCGATATTTTACGGTAAAGGAGTGAATAGCATGAAGATTGCCGTGCTTATCCCTTGTTACAATGAAGAAAAAACGATTGGCAAAGTCGTTAGCGATTTTAAACGCGAATTGCCAGAAGCAGAAATTTATGTGTATGACAATAATTCAAAGGATAAAACGTCATTCATCGCCGCTGAACATGGCGCCATTGTCCGCAAAGAATTCCGCCAAGGCAAAGGGAACGTCGTCCGGTCCATGTTCCGCGAAATCGACGCTGATATTTATGTCATGGTCGATGGAGACGATACGTACCCTGCTGAATTTGTTCATCAGCTGATTGAGCCAATTAAAAGAGGAGAAGCCAACATGGTGATTGGCGACCGGTTATCCAACGGGACATATTTTCAAGAAAACAAACGCCCGTTTCATAACTTTGGAAACAACCTCGTAAAAAACTTAATCAACTTTTTATACAAAAGCGACATTAAAGATATTATGACAGGCTACCGCGCCTTTGACAAACTATTTGTCAAATCGATGCCCGTTATGAGTCCGGGATTTGAAATCGAAACAGAAATGAGCATCCACGCGCTCGATAAAAAATTTCTTATAAAAGAAGTGGCGATTGATTACCGGGACCGTCCCGAAGGAAGCGAATCGAAGCTTAACACGTTTTCCGACGGGTGGAAAGTGTTAAAAATGATTTTTACCTTATTTAAAGATTATAAGCCGTTCTTGTTCTTTTCATTATGGGCGCTGCTGTTTTTCATTCTTGGACTCGCCGTCGGCATCCCTGTCGTAGTAGAATTTATTCAAACAAAGTTCATTACCCGCGTTCCTTCTGCCATTTTAGCAGTAGGATTAATGATTTTCTCGTTGCTGTCATTTGCCTGCGGACTTATTTTAGACACGGTGGCCGCCGCGCACCGGAAGCAGTATGAACTGGAACTGAACAGAATATATGAACAATTGAGAAAGAGAGAAAGCAATGACGTCTCTTAGCCACGGCGCAGCCGGCTTTACAGCCTGGCTGCGGGCGGCATTCAATGATTTCTTTGCCGTTCCGCAATGTTACATTCACTTTCGGCGAAAGAAAGGGATGCCCAATGAACACGTTTATTCAATCCATTAAGAAAAACAAAATTGGTATCATCCTTATTTTGCTGGCATCTGTAAGCACCGCAAGCGGCCAGATGTTTTGGAAATTATCAGGAGGGCAGTGGAACCGCCACTTAATTTTAGGGTTTCTCTTTTACGGCATCGGCGCCATCCTCATGACCATAGCCTTTCGCTTCGGGAGCCTGTCTGTGCTTCATCCGCTTTTAAGCATGGGGTATGTATTCGCGCTTTTGCTTGGAGTTACTTTTCTCGATGAACACATTACCGCGACGCGGGCAATGGCAGTCGTATTGATTGTCACCGGCGCGGTCCTTATCGGGGGTGGGGACGATTAAATCATTATTGCTGCTTATCTTCATGACATTTCTTGGCGCATTAGGAGGATATTATTTAAAAAAAGCAGCAAGCCAGCGCATCGGATTTCACGTTCCGTTCCTTGCATTTTTTGCCGCTGGCGCACTGCTTTATGGCATCAGTGCGATATTAAACATTATCGTATTGCAGCAACTTCCATATACAGTGGTATTCCCGCTGACATCGATCACATACATTTGGACGTTTCTCTTGTCAGCAATTTTGTTGAAAGAAACGATCACGAGAAAAAAAATCGCCGGAGTGCTGTTCATTATCATCGGTTCTGTTTTCCTTGTGCTGTAATGTTGCGGATCCACCCAAACCCGAATCCATCCCCATATTTTCAACACAGTAGCATATAGGAACATTCCCCTATCGCTCCGGCAGCTTTTTTATGCGATCTTCATCGGATCCTCCGGCAATGCTTCTTAAGCCAACCCAATGGTTGTTTTCATCAATGCCCTTTTTCACCGGCATCATATTTTTTTCATTAAGGCGGCAAGCGCATATCTTGCTGCTTTTCCCTCTTGAATCGTACCGGTCCCCCTGCCTCTCCTGTATCCATACACCGCCGCATAACCGCAAATTCGCAGAATGGCGGTGTCTCGCCAGCACACCCATTATTTATTTCACTACGTTTAAACAAAACTTGAGAAAACGACTGATTCTCTGTTTCGATATCATTCGATATAAAATGCCAAGATCTCTCTATCTTTTTTTAGGGTCATCGAACTATGTCTGCTTGTTGGAAAAAATGATATAATTTGCATTGACAACTTTTTTATGGAGGTGTTTTGAGGTGCGGATAGGAGTACAAATAAGGAAATTTGCAGCTTTGTTATCAGTGTTGATTTTGCTAGTTTCCTATGCCATTTCTCCGGCATATGCCGCTAATGCGTCAGAAAATACGAGCGGACAAGCAACGACGTATGTTCAAATATCAAGCGAATCAGCGCCAGTCAAACAAGCAGAAACAAATCAGCTAGTCGGAGAATTAACGAAAGAAACCATTTTGAAAGCTATAAAACTGGAAAACAACCATGTTTACATTCAGTGGGGAACCGGACTTGCTTATCTTGATGATGCAGATGTGCAAAACGCGGTTCTTTCTGAATCACCAACAAGCTACACATATGAAGAAAAAACGCAATTTTCATATGTGCTGGCGAAAGAAAAAGCCCCTATTCACACACAAAACGGCAAACTAATCGGATATTTAATGCCAGACCAGCCATATCCGGTCTTTCAAGAACTTGATGACGCATTTGAAATCATTATTGGAAACCAGCTTGGATACATAACAAAAGCTCCGTTTGTTTCTGTCATAGATACAAATCATCAAACTGCGGTTGATGCCGATACCGAAGAAACAAAAACCACAAACGCCGCGCCGGAAAACGTCTCAGAGACAAGCCAGACAGAAGTGAAAACAAAACAGCCAGAAACAAATACAACAAACATTCCAGAAACAAACACAACAGCGGTGAATAAAAGCGAAGGCGCTAATCAAACAGGGGCGCGTGCTGCTATTGCATCGACAGCAGAAACGCCATCCTCCCAATTTACGGCAAGCACGAAATATTTTCGCGTTACGGACGAGCAAACAGCCATCTATGACAACAGCACCGGACAGCTTGTGCAGGTCGGCACACTGGAAAAAGGACAAGAGTTTCCAAGAATAAAAGATTATGGTAATTGGCATCAAATTCAATTTGGCACAAAATATGCTTACGTTTGGAAGGGAGCAACGGTTCCTTCAACCGGGAACAGCCCGATGAAAACAGGCAGCAATGCGGGAGGAAGCACGGTATTTACCGCTACGATCGATTTGCCTGTATATGACAATTCAACGGGATCGCTTATTCACATCGCTACGATTAAAAAAGGACAAACCTATCCCGTTATTCGCCAGTTCGGGGAAAACTGGTACGAAGTTTTAATCTCTGGAAGAATCGGTTATGTCCATAAAAACGGTGTACAAATCGCCTTCAAACCTACTGACCGTTACTTCCGCGTCACTGTCGACCAACTAGCGGTCTATGATAATAGCACTGGAAAACTCGTGCAAGTCGGCACGCTCGAAAAAGGACAAGAGTTTCCAAGAATAAAAGATTACGGCAATTGGCATCAAATTCAATTTGGAAAAGGAGTCGCATATGTTTGGAAAGGTTCCACCGAACCTTCCAGCGGTTCTTCCATCCGAAACGCCAATTCGGCTGCGCCAACGGGCATAACTTTTACAACGTTGGTTGATGTTTCAGTATACGATAATTCATCTGGAGCGCTAGTTCCATTCGCTTCGATTAAAAAAGGCGTCAGCTATCCGGTCGTAAAAGAATTGGGGAATTGGTATGGTGTCGGCGTATCGGGACGGATTGGTTATGTCCATAAAAGTGCCGTAAAGATTCCATTCAAAAGCACAGACCGGTATTTTGAAGTGCTTGAAGACCGTCTTCCTGTCTATGACAACAGCACCGGAAAATTAATTGTCGTAGCTTACTTGGAAAAAGGGCAAATATTCCCTCGCCTGCGCGACTACGGAAACTGGCATGAAATCAAATATGGAAAAGGGGTCGCATATGTTTGGAAAGCATCGACAAGACCTCCATTTTCCGTTCAACTAAAAAATGAAAATAAAGGACTCCAGCCAATAGATAAATACTTTCTGGCAAAATCCGACACGCCTGTTTACGAAGATCCAAATAACACAAAAACACAGTTCGCAATCATCAAACAAGGGGAAAGCTATCCAATCATCCGCGAGGAAAACAATTCCGTCGTCATCGACATCGGCGGACGAATCGGTTATGTGTGGAAAGAAGCCATCCAAATTGGTCCGATTATCCGTTACACAACCTATAATTTAACACTAGATGATATGCTGAACATTCAAATGCAGAAAAATCCACAAACCGACTTATATCGGAACAGTCCGTCTTACGTACATTCCAGTTATGTTAAAGTCGATAAACCGGGGACGTTCCCAACAGTCGGAACAGTCACCGCCACTACGTTAAACGTCCGGGAAGGAACAAGCACATCCCACTGGATCGTCGGAACATTAAAAGCCGGAGACATCGTGCAAGTGATCAGGCAAGTGGGAGACTGGTATGAAATTAAGTTTGGGCCTTGGAAAAACGCAAAACCGGAAGATGTCAAAGCCTATCTCGATCCAAGCCGGTTCAGCCGCGACAGCAAAGAATATTTTCAGTTTCTTGTCCTATCAGAAAGCGCCGGCGTGCCATTAAACGAGTTAAATGACAAAATTTTGGCAGGCAAAGGCATCCTCGCTGGAAAAGGGCAAGCATTTATCGAAGCAGGACAAAAATATCACATTAATGAAATTTACCTTATTTCACACGCTCTCCTTGAAACAGGAAACGGCACTTCCCAATTAGCAAATGGCGTGCTGGTAAGTGAAGTGGACGGCAAACCGGTTGAACCAAAAGTAGTTTATAACATGTATGGACTGAATGCTAAAGACAGCTGCCCAATCCGTTGCGGCTCGGAATACGCCTATAAGAAAGGCTGGTTCACTCCGGAAGCAGCGATTATCGGCGGGGCTGAGGACATCGCCAACCGATATATTAACAATCCAACGTATAAGCAGGATACGCTATACAAAATGAGATGGAACCCGGCCAACCCAGGCGTGCATCAATACGCAACCGACATTGGCTGGGCGGTTAAACAAGTGTCCAATATTAGTTCACTGTATGCTTTGTTAGACCGATACACGCTTATTTTTGATGTGCCGGTTTATAAATGAAATAAAACACTCCAAAGCCTTCGCTTTGGAGTGTTTCGTCTTTTTTCGACAATTAATTGCTTTTTTCGACATTAACTTGCTTTGTTCAAAAGCGCGAATTATTGCATCATTATATGTCCATCGTCAGCAAAACGGAATATTTTATGATTATATGGCAATATATTGCTATATAAGAAACAATTACTTGTCGACAAATTTTGTCGAATTTTGTAGAATAAAGTCGCGGTAAGATTTTTGTGGTAAGCCAGTCGCTCTCCTAAGCGTCTGGCTCTTTTTTATTTCCCCGTAAAAAACGCTTATGTCTTTTAAAAAAGAGCATTTTGGATATTGATGCTTCATGATGCATAACAACTTTCAAATCTGCGTTTGCCGCTTCTATCAAAAGCGATGAACGCGGCAAACGATAAAAGCAATCTTTGCGCGGACTCGTTTCCCTTCTTTTCTTCCGGCTTCTTTCCACTTCTCTATTATTATGTTATGCTTGTATATGGAAATTTTTCTCCATCGCACGTATACAGATCATCGTGCTTTTCATCCATTACAAGTACGTCGTGCTTCTGAAAAAGGAGAGTGCAATGTGATGTTGAAAAATGGGATTTTCAGCGCCATCGCGGCATTGGCGAGCGCCATATGTACTGTTTTATTTTTTTCTCCTATTCATTGGAACATCCTAGCAGAAGGAGGAATCTTATTTCTCCTTCTATTTGCTGCTTATTATATAGTGCTGCGCAACAAAACGCGCTTTGTTGCGCCGCTTTCGCGATCCAAACGATGGGCAGCGGGGCTGTTTATGCTATTGTTTCCACTTTTCGCCGTCATCAGCATGAAAGGCGAACAAACGCATTTGCAGCACTCCCCGCTGGCTGCGAAGTTCGTTATTTATATTGGAACTTATGTTAGTATAATTATGCTTACCTTATTCATTGTTTCACTGATTCTGTCCGTCACCCCTGACCGTCCTGATCCGGGCAAAAAATGGGGGTACATTTTTGTTTATGCCTTGCCTCCGCTTATTGTTTGGGCGTTTTATTTAATCGCCTTTTTCCCGGGCGCGATGACAGCGGATTCGATATTTCAGTGGGAACAAGCCCATACCGGAAAATTCAATGACTGGCATCCGCTCATGTACACACTTTTTATTATGCTAGTAACATCGGTATGGGACTCTCCGGCCGCAATCGGAATCGCGCAAATCATCATTATTTCGCTTGTTATTGGCTATTGCCTGTTCGAATTAGAAAAAGCAGGGGCGCCGAAATGGGCGGTTTGGGCTGTTTCCATTTTATTTGCCGTCAGCCCGATCAACGGCATTTATTCCATCACCGTCTGGAAAGATATTTTATACAGCACGTTTATTTTGCTGTTTACAACGCTAATAGGCAAACTTATTATGACAAATGGAGATTGGCTGAAGCGGTTTCCAGCTTTTATCTTTTTTACAGTCACCGCATTAGGAGTTGTTTTTTTCCGGCATAACGGATTTGTTGTCTGTTTAGCAACGCTGATCATATTATCCGCGGCGTTCCGCCATCTCTGGAAACAATGGCTTCTCGTCCTTTCGCTGGTAGTGGCCATTCATTATGCCGTCACAGGCCCTTTATTTGCCTATTTGAAAGTGACGCCGTCTGATCCAAATGAAGCGTTAAGCATTCCAACCCAGCAAATCGCCCGCGTTATCACGTATAATGGAAAAATGACCGAGCAGCAAGCCGAATATATCCATAAAATCATGCCATTAGACTTATGGAAAAAATTATACAATCCTTACTTGACTGATCCGATTAAATTTTCCCGCCACTATAATAGGCAAGCAATTTTTCCGGATCATCTTTCCACTTACTTGCAAACATGGTGGGAAATTTGCCGGCAAAATCCTCGACTCGTGATCGAGGCGATGGCCAAGCAAACTTCCCTCGTCTGGCAAATGAACGAACCGAAGGATGGATACACGTCCATGTTCGTTACCAACGTTTTTTACGGAAACAAATTCGGCTTAAAAAACGAAGTAATTTTTCAGCCAATCACTAAAACAGTCGGGACATACTTAAAATGGTCGGAAACGGCAGGCAAACCGTTTATTTGGCGTCCGGCAGTATATATGTTTTTCATCATTTTATTCACATTTATTGCCTTTTTGCGGAACGACCGGAAAGCATTGCTTCTTCCGATTGCTGTGCTTCTCAACATCGGGACCGTATTTATCGCTTTGCCGGCGCAAGATTTCCGTTACTTATATTCCAATTCCCTCGTATTCTTTATCGCGTTTTTATTTGCCTTGGTTTCGTACCGCAACGATGGCAATACGCTCTCACAAAAAAGATAAAAGCAGAGCAGCGTTACATCAAGGCAGCTGTCTGATGCCTCAGCTTACGCGGGAATCATGGCGAAAATCCTGTTACCTGTTTGCGTATGCATAACAGCTAAAACACTTTCCGCAAACAGAATATACAATCACAGCAGCAAAAAAGGAGAGTTCCGGCTAAACGGTACTCTCCTTTTCTACTATACTTTTCTGGCCTTCAGGCAAACTGCTGCTAACAAGCAGTACGCCAAGCCCCCCCAACGAGAGAAAGTGGGGCCCCTTTGCGCAAATCAAACGCACCCTCGGATAATGACAAATTCTGCATCTTTGTATACAATATGTTTATGCCTATATTGATACATATGGGGGACTTGTTGATGATGTATAAAAGCAATCCGCTTAAGGAAATTGTTCATCCGAAAACCGCGTTTGCCCAGCTCAAAGAGGCGGAACGGGTGAAACATGTGGCGATCGCCGTTCTGATTTTATTATTTGCCAGCGTTGTTCTTTCATTGCTGCGGGCGTATTTCGGCATCGGCACAGAAGAGTTGACAAAGCATCTCGGCCGATACACAAGCGAGCAATTTGCTTTCGCGCAGCTTTTATTCGCGTCTGGCCACGTGTTGGGCGGCCTATTCGTTCCTCTATTATTTTTGTTCATCTCTTCTATCATCTATTATTTGTTTTTTGAGATGGATTTCGCGAAACTATTAACGATCCAGCTGCCGGTTTTGCTCATCTTCTTGATTGAAGATATTGTTCTTTTTCCGTTACAGCTGTTTTTCGGCGTGAAAGATCTGTTTTCCCCGTTTTCCCTTGGCGTGTGGGGGCCTTACATAACGAAACATGCCTTTATATGGGCGCTGTTGCGAAACGTTTCCGTCTTTTCGGTCTGGGCGGTATCGCTGCAAATCATCGCTCTCCGCACCTTGACGGAAAAACCGGTTCAACGCATCGCAATGATCGTCATCACCGTCTACCTCTTTTTCGCTTTACTAATAACGGCGTGCACAGAATTTCCGTTCAGCGGATCATAATGAAAGGCAGGAATAGCGATGAAACGATGGAAGCGATATATATTCCTTGTCATCGTATTATGCATATGCGCGAACTTTTATATGTTGTTCCATGAACATAGTAAAATTCCAAAATCGGTTTATGTGAACGAACGGACAAAACCGGAGAAAACGACCATCAAAGAAACCGTCCGCACTGGCGGCTTCACCGCGCCGGCAGAGCGGAAATTCGTTTACTACGATCCTCAGCTCGGCGTCATTGATGAAATTCTTGTCGCCAAAGGGCAAGAAGTGCAAGCCGGCACACCGCTGATCCGCTACGCGGACGCGGACATCGATCGCGAGATTCAGCGAATTGCCCTGAAAAAAGAACAATTACATGCGCAAATCGAACAGCTTGCCAAAGATATCGATCATTATACAACACTGTCTTCTTCGGACGAAGAAGAAGACAGCATGAAAATACAGTGGGAAGAAAAAGCGAGAGAAGCGGAGCGGGAAAAAACGCTGCTCGAATGGAAAATAAAGGAATATGAGGAGCAACAAAATGAACTAACAGAGAAAAAAGACGAACTGGTCGTGGAAAGCAAAACGGCCGGCATCATCGAAGAAATCAGCTATGACAAGTCGAAACCGCTGATCACTATCGCTTCTCCTTCCGCCATCGTGCGCGGAAAAGCGAAAGAAGGGACTATCGAAAAACTCGCTATCGGGCAGGCGGCGGTTGTCCGCGTCCCGAACGAAAAAGAATCCTTTGCCGGCACGATTGCCGACATCGGCAAAATTCCGGTCAAGGAAGCGAGCTTTCAAGAAAAAAGCGAATATCCGTTTACTGTGCAGCTGAACGAACAGCCGAAACAACTTCCTTTCGGATATCACGTAAACATCACGGTCGTGACAAAAGAAAAAAGCGGGGCGATCACCATCCCTGCCGAAGCGGTATGGCGGGAAAAAACAAAATCGTTCGTCTATGTCATTCATAACGGAAAACTGGAAAAACGGAAGGTGACGCTTGGAATCGCACATGGAGAAAAACAAGAAATCGAGCAAGGTCTCCGTGAAAACGAATATATCGTATCCCATCCGGCAAAACAGATGAAACGCGGAATGGACGTCATTGTTCCATTGGATCTGGAAAAGCCAACAAAAGAAACAATCAAGCAATTATCGAAATGGGACATCGTCAAGCACTTCCTTGATGGGTTTTTCCGTTCGTTCCATAGCTGAACACCTTCCTTAAAAAAACCGGCCTCTTCCTCCGCAAACGCGGAAAAGGCCGGTTTCCGTTTATGCCGTTAAGGCACAAAGGCGAGGCACGCGGTTACAGTATTCCCGCATCAGCTTGCTGATAAAAAATGCTGGCCGGCCAGCGCCCGTCCGGATTCATGGGCGCGGCCAGCCAAATGCACCATAACGATGCTTTTATACGAAAACCTCTTCCCCTAAAATTTCTGGAAGTTGAAGGATTTCGAAAACGTTCATGACATCTTGTTGAACGTCCGATATCGTAACCTTTATCCCTTTTTCTTTCAGGCGTTGGACCATATTCATTAATAAGCCCATTCCCGTTGAATCGACAAACTGGATACCGGCAAAGTTAAGATTGACCATCCGGTATTTTTCCAGATGCGGAATCAGTTCTTCTTCGATGATCTCTGTTCCATCTATATCTAAATCCCCGACTAATTTTACCTCTAGATATTCGTCGCTTTCATGCAAAGAATATTCCATCCTATCACCTTCTCCCTCTTTTACTCGAACACAATCCGGTCATCCTGATCTAGACGCGCGGACACATAATGTCTCGTTTCTTTTAATGTATATTTCGCGTTTCCGATTTTCAGGACTGTTCCTTCCATCGCCTTATTAATTCTAATTTTTTGATCACGCGGAACGGCAATGACCGTTGATATTCCCCGTTCCGATCCTGTTTCGTTAATTTCGGCTCCCAATCCTCCATACACTTCTCCGCCGCGGACGATGCCATTGATTTTTAATGCACCGCCGGCATGAATCTTCGTATTAATGCATCCTCCCTTGCCAGTGACAAACACATCGCCGCCGCAATAAATCCGGCTATTGAGGGCGCTCGGGATAGAGATATAAGAATCCGGTTCGGCGGGAGACACACTGGCTTTATGAAGTTCTTTCATTTTTTGCGATAATTGAATCATCCATTCGAGAGAAATCACTTCATTGGTTAAAGACAAGAAAAGCTTTGTCAAAGAATCCGCGATTTCCTTCCATCCGTCATCTTCTAAATCATTTTCTCCATTTCTAACCATCTCCACGTATTTTTTGACGAATGGCGGAAAGCTCTGAAACTTTTTCTCCAGCAATATCCGGATTAATGGCTGCAGACCGCCTCTGGAAAAATCGTTAGATTTAAAAGCAGGAGATTGGAGAAGCTGGCGGATCACACCGATCATTTTTTCCATGTTTTGCTGGATAATGCCAAGCAAATTTCCCAATTCCGCCACTAACATATTATGTTTTCCCGCGGAAATTTCCGAACTGATAATATTGCTATAGGAAACGATCGCCCCGGAAGCAATAAGTGAAGCCATATTGACGGTTTGATGAACAATGATATCTCCTTTTGCTTCGACAACCATGTTTTTCTCCACTTCGCCGAATATCTCGACATCCCCTGTAAAACGGATATTGCCAGACGATAAATCGACATTCCCGGGATGAGTTAATTTGGGCATAACGGAAACCTTTACAAGACGTCCTTTTTGTTTTACTTGCGGGCGCCCGGATTCCGTCGCAACGATCTTGCCGTCGACCTCCATGATTCCTCTTCCTGCTTGGAGAACTACAGGATAAGCTGGCTCGGGCGGGATAGGTTCATTGGTGACCGTTACTCCCGGCTGGCCAGGCACAGGCGGATGAATGGTCGCGATCACTTGCCCTCTGTCAACTGATGGAATGGTCCGGATTTCCCGGTAATCGACTTTTCCATCTTCATTGGCAATCGGACCGTTGTGGGATTGTAAATCGACATTCAGTTCAATCCAGCCATTTTTGCCATCTTTGGCGCTTACGCCGGCCGCAATTTCGTAAGTGCCCGGTTCTTTCGCCTCAAGGGCTTTCACGATCTGTTCTTGACGAATAAATTGATGTGCCACTTGCAGCGATTCTAACTTTTGCATTACGTCAGCATAACTTAGCGTGTTATAAACTTCCTTATATTCTTCAACAACCAGCTCAATGTGCTGGCTTGGTTCGATATCCGGCAGTTTGCGGGTGATTTTATAACCGGGTTCCACATATAAAAACACTTTTAATTTTTTCTCGTCCATCCAAACTTTCCATTTTGTATCCTTTTTTTCGTTTTCCACTTTTATTTCGTACACATCATTTTCTGTCACAATCGTCGTTTTTTCTTTCACCAGTTCATGATTGCGGTATAATTTTACTCCTTCGCCAATCGTTACTGTCGGAAAATGAGTCGGGGACGTTTTGCAAAACAACGCTCCATTCTTAACCCACGCTTTGCCGACAAGAGCGTCCGGTTCCTTTGTGCCAATCTGATGTTCGCCTTCGTGTTCCCGCTCCGGCAAAAAGCCAGATAGTACAGCAACTTCTTCCATATTTATTTCCGAAACCGCTTGCTCGATTACATCATTTTTGTCAGGAGCCTGCTGCGCCTCAGCCGCTTCCAGCTTCGTCAGTTTCACAATCGCTGGTTTCGCGCCGATGCCTAAAAAACCTTTCGTTTCAGTCTGAATAATTTCAATACTGACCTTTTCTTTTTCCGTTCCCAATAACTTTAAGCCAAGTTCAATCGCTTCGTTAATATCTTTCCCTTTTGCAACAATACTTTGCATGGGCACCCCTCCCTTTCACTGATCATAGGGAAATTTAAGCGGTTAATATCCATTTTTTTGTCTGCTTACCTTTAAAAGGACCATCGTTATATCATCTTTTTGCGGAACGCCTTGCGTAAATTGGTGGATGGAGTCCATCACGCTTCTTTCAATTTCGCCGACACTTTTTTCATGGTTTTCCAATAATGTTTGTACCAGCCGTTCCAATTTATATTGCTCTCCATCTTTATTTTGTGCTTCCACAATCCCGTCCGTATAAAAAAATATAATATCTTGCTCATCTAATTGTATCGACATCTCTTTATACACTTGGTCAGGAAGCCCGCCCAGCATAATTCCACTGACTTTTGGCAGTTCTTTTATCGTTTTGTCCCGGCCATTAATATAAAGAGGAAGGTGATGTCCCGCACTGGCGTATGTAAAAATGCCCGTTTTCGGGTCGTAATCCGCACAAATCAGTGTCACAAATGATTTCAATGTCCGCAAATCTTCGTACAATGCCTGGTTCATAGATGTTAAGGTTTCTGCCGGACTGTCCGTGATTTCCGCCACTCTCCGGAAAGCGTCGCGAGTTAAAATCATAAGCATCGCCGCTGGGATTCCTTTTCCCATAACATCCCCGACGACAATTCGTATCTTTCCGTTCACTAAAGGATAAAAATCGTAATAATCTCCCCCAATTAATCTTGCGGGAAGGGAGGAACCGATGACCTCCCCTCCCTCAAACTCTGGGGTCTTTCCGTTTAACAGCTGCATTTGTATGTTCCGGGCCAGGTTAATTTCCCGTTGCAAAGTCTTATCCATGTTATCCATGATCTGCTGGTTGTCTATGACCCTCTCTCGCTGGGTAAAAGTCGGGCGGTACTTATACATTAGTTAACCTCTCCTTGCATAGCTTCTAAAATTTGGTACAAACCAACCGTTTCAAAAACATTATCGGTTAATTCGTCCATGCCTTGAAGTTTCAATTTGAAATGTTTTTCTTGCGATAAATAAATTGCGTTCAGAATCGTGCCAATCCCCGTGGAATCAATCAATTCCAAGTCAGACAAATCAAAAATTAGAGTTTCGATATGATCAATCTCTTTTAAATAAGAAGCTATGACATGCACCGTTGAAATATCTAAAACTCCTTTAACTTTAAGAATCAACGTTTTCCCTTTTACTTTTTTGTTCACTGTCAGCGACATAGGCATCTCCTCTCATGAAAGTTTAAATTTGTCCATACAATCAAGCGACGGGTTGGATATTTCCGATCATTCTCTTGCCTGTCCGTGCGATGCCCACGGCAAATCCGGCAATCTCTGTGGCCGCCGTTGTCTGCTCCTTCGCCATTTTCCCGTTCCTTCTGCTTTTTCGCTGATGTTTCCGCTATTTCATCTTGCTTATATAGCCCGGCGATCATTTCAGCGAAACATGGAACAAATATTCAAAAGCCAGCTCCCAGCAGCAAAATCCCGTTAAACGTTATCCGGCATTCCCCAACTGATCCCGATTCTTTTTATGGATATCAAAACTAAGAATTAAGACAGAGCCTTTTGGCGACGTAAACAATAACACGCGTTTCGCTATTGTCATCATCAGCGTAAAGCCTTGTCCCAAAGATTTTTTTGTTGAATATCCGGCTAAAAGCGTTTTTTTCGGCAAATCTTTTAAAGCAAATCCCGGTCCCTTATCCTCGATGACAAACCGTATTTCATTGTTCTTTTCGTCCTTGAGAATCGTCATCGTTCCTTCTTCTGCATGTTTTATCGCATTTGTAATAGCTTCTGATAACACTAACAGCCATCTCATGATCGTGGGTTGGCTCAATCCTTCTGATTCAAGCTTTTCTTTCGCCAGATTGCGGCAAATTGGTATATCGGAACGATCTTTCACCCTTCCTTCGCATAGCACGATTCCTTCTTTATATTTGCTTACTTCTTCTTCGGTAAGAAGCAAGAACTTCCCCTGTGTCGCAGCAAACATCACATCCCGGTAAACTTCCCATTGCCCTCCGCAACAGCAAGCGTCAATCTCTTGTTCCTCCGCCGCATCAGATGAGGAAAACAGCTCGTCCTTGAACATATCATAGGCCTTTAACATGGCGTTTTGTATATCAGGCCGAACGTCTAAACGTTTAATTTGGTACGGTATATCTTGTTTTTGTTCACTCCACTTTAACATTAGTTCACTCAAATAAAGAATACATTCGCCTTTATTTTCACTATCCGGATTTGTAAAAGATGGTTTCGATAGTGAAAGATAGAATAAAAAATCCCCTTCATCTTTATTGCAGCCGAGATACTGGCTTAATTTCTTCCCGAGAAAACCTCTTTTCGTCATAAAGCTAAGTTCCGAATAAGATAAGTCGGTCGGGAGAGATGGGGCCAAAAAACCAGATTTTTTATCAACATCTTTAAATTTATCGATTAGCCTCCTCAATGGAAGAACCCCCCGCAAGATTCCTGGAGGGGGCATGATGGGAATCTTATCGACAAACGCCCCCGGTGGTTGAGTCATTAAGGAAAGCAAATATTTCCCAATCCCTTTGCCGGAACCTGTTATGGCTACCGCCAGCCGACAATGTTTTTCCATACTTCTGCTCCTTTTCCGGACCGTAGTCTCATATAGCTCTGGCAAAACTTCAGCAGTTTTGGGTTAATCTTTTTTTGGAAAATAAGGATTTGCCATCTGTAATCTCTCCAAAAAATCCATCTTATCGAAATGAAAGAAAAATAATATCAGTAAAAAAGCTTAAAAATTTGTTTAATATACCATCTTTTTTAATATAAGTAAATTATTAATAGTTTACTGGGTCTTTTTTCATGCTGTTTTTTAATTATTTCCCCCTTATAAAATATGTCTTTCTACTTATTATATCGGCAAATTATAGGATTTTTTTATTATAAGCAAACATTTTTTTAAATAAAAAGACATAGGTCAATGTATCTAGATGTACCCTGAACAATAATATATAAAATTTTTGTATAAATTATGAATAAAAGTGCCTTTTTATGCAGCAAACAACACCGGAAACGGTGAAACATGTCTTTATCCCGATGGAACAGCATTTAACTGAGGAGGCAAGCGCCAAGAATCCTACCGTTTTTTATGCATGTGGGCGCAATCATATGCAAAATCGGAAAGGGCTGCGCACCATTTTTTTAACGGAAATTGAAATGCTGCGTGCGCGGAGACAAAGCATTCGGGCCTCCAAAAATGATGGCGTATACACTGTTTCCCAAGAAAAATCGAAAAGCCTTTCCCCGATGAAATTTCGGGAAAAGGCCCTCCATTGTCTGTTCAGCAAGCAAGTGATGGGCGCACTGTGCGTTCTCCTTTCCTATGGATCCAGTCCATCTTCTGGCAAACTTTGGCCGGCAGCAGCACACCAGTTTAATTTATATAGCCGACAAATACAAGGAAACGGTTCAAGATGGCAGCGATATGGGAACGATTCGCAAGTTCGCGCGGAGCAAATTCCCCTGTCACCCGTCCTTTCATAATGCCGGCCTGCAGCAATAACTCCACATCATCCCGGGCCCAAATGCCGATCGCATGAAAGTCTTTATAGTTTTCGATGGATGTTCCGGCATCCAGCTTCTGTTTATTATATCCAACATACTGCATCGCACGGGATATCATCGCGGCAGCCTGTTCACGGGTAACCGGTTCATAAGGCGCAAAACGTCCATCTTCTTTTCCTTTAATGATTCCTGCTTCGACTGCAGCCATTAGTTCTTCCGCAAACCATTCATCTCCCTTCACATCGGTGAAGCGTCCGTCATATTTTTTGGATGCTGCCAAGCCAAGACTGCGCGTCAACAAAACGGCTAAATGAATCCGCTTCGTATCCTCTAACGGTCCATACGTACCGTCTTTGCGGCCGTGAATAATCCATTTCGACGCCAGCTTTTCCACATCCTCTTTGTTCCAAAGTCCTTGAATATCAGAGAACGTTTGATAATGCTCTATAACGGCGTATTTGCTGTTTGTCATGCTTCTAAAAACAGCTTCATTCCCGTTAAAGTAAGTAGGTAAAGCAGTAACGGTGCCATCTTCATTCAATCTTATGACGGTCGCCCGATTCACATTTACTTTGTTTTTGAGCTTAATGGAACGTTTAATTGGTTGTGTAAATCGATTCAGTTCAATCTCTTTCTGGCCGGCTGAAATAAGCACAGTAAAATCAATAATATTCGATACAGCAGTTAATCGATGTTTTTGTAACACGCCTTCTTTATCAGAAATGTTATCGATCCGAACCGCCATTTCCATCTGATCTGCCGATGTGTTGAGTTGTTTAGCCAAATTGGAAAGATTAAACTCTTTTATCGGCAAATTGTACGTTCCATTTCCTGTCTCGACCTGAATGACAGATGGCCGGTTTTTCTTATGGAGAAGTTCTATCATATCAGATGGGAATCTCACTTCCGTTAATTCCCTGCTTTTTTCCATGTGCAGCATAATGGTGAATGTATCAAATGCTGCTTCCTTAGAAAGGAAATCTTCTATTGCCGTCTTTGTTAGCGTTGCAATGATTTTTTTGGTCCCATCTTGCATCACTTCTTCTGTGATGGACATTGCATTCTCTGGCAAAATCACTTCTCCATCCACAGGCGGTCTTTGCCCGTTCGGATTTTTGTCATCGGATGGAGGCGGATTGCTTCCATTATGATCTCCGCTGCCAGGAGGAGACATCTGCTTCGCTGTTGTAAAAGTCCAAATCGGAGAACGGGTCTTTCCTTTGAAATCATCCGTAACCGTTACATACCATCCGTATTCTTTTTCTGCCGATAGATTTTTCCATTCCGCCTCAGCAGTTTCATTGTCTTTTACTTTCGCAACTTCACCAATTTTTTGGTTGGTAAACACATCGACTGCAAATTTATCAGTTGCGACTACTTTTTCTTGAGGCGTCAAGTTCATCTCCATGACAAACTCGTCTTTTCCAGGGTATGTCGCACTGTCGTAATAATTGTATTTGTTTAAATACGGAGAGTATGTTTTCACATAAATTTTGTTTTCGACCGGATTAACGTGGAGCAGCCGCATAAATCCTTGCCCGCCTTCCGGCCCTCCTTGATAGTCAGCGAGTATTTGATATACTTTGCGGTCTGGCATGCCGTCCTTGTCATCGTCAATTTCGCTGATTAATGTCTCGCTATCATGATAATGCCCGCAAAGCACGGCAATGACGTTTTTGTTTGGAACAACCACTTTTTCATAAATTTTATCGCCGATCGGGCTTCGGTTCCCTGATACAAGCAAATATTCATGGAAGTTTAAAATCGCCATCCGGTCAGGATATTTCGCGAGCACTTCATTGATCCAGGCAATATCTTCATCATTCACTCCCCACCCCATGTAGATCATGATGAAGTCATTCCCATTAACGCTGATCAGATCATAATGTCCGCGGTTATTTTTATATGATTCGCCATAATAATCTTTTCCTTTAAAGCGTTCTTCGCCAAAATATTTGCTGTATTGGTTATAATCGCCTGTTTTATGGCCGACATCATGGTTGCCAGCCAACACGCCGTATGGAATGTTATGCTGGTCAAGGACGCTCATCGCTTCGTTCGCATTTTTCCATTGCATCTCGTCTTCCGCTTCGTCGACTAAATCACCGGTATGGAAAACATATTGAATATTTAATTCTTGTTGTTTTTCCGCGATCCATTCGGTCATTCGCTTAAAAATATGCGGATAGCTTTCCGAATAATATTGCGTATCAGACATCCAAACAAACGTGTAATCAAATTGGGTGGTCGACGCAAATTCATCCTGCACCATCACTTGAACCGTTTGGTCTTTTACATAATCCGTCCCTTTCACGGTTCCTTGCAGTGTAAAGTTTTTATCGTTTTCGGCCACTTTCCAATGCAGCGCTTCCCATTTGTTTGCAGCATAATTCCAAGCATACATCGTCACTTTCCGGCCTAAGAGAGACTTTCCTTCCCAAGTGAATTGAATTTCATCATTTGCGCTGATTTCTTTATCTAATTTCACTTGGAAACGCTGATACGGAAATTGATTGGTTGATTTCGTGACGACATATTTGGAATCGGCTTTTTCTAATTTTTTGAGTTCCTCTCCTGTGATAGCCGTTTCCCCGTTAGGAACCATCTCTTTCGGCGGTTCGCGATCAACACCGTTTTGGTAAACCGATAACTCTTTTTCCCCTGGCTGGTATTGGTATCCCTTGAAGAAAGCAACGTGCAAATCATCTTTCGTAGGATCGGAAACTTTTACCTTTAATTTTGGCGATGTCGGCACATTTTCTTCTTGATGTTTCGGCGAAATCACTTCAGGGCTGAACGGATGCTCCTCCACAGTCGAAAATGTGATTGTTTTGGATGCGGCGTTTCCGACATGATCGACTGCTTTCAGCACTAACGTATGTTTCCCTTTCGATAATTCAGCGGATGACGCCGCAAACGGCAAATCAATCGGTTTTCCGTCTAATGTTGCTTCCACTTTGCTTACTCCCGCGATTTCATCCTTCGTCTCCGCATCAATCGTAAATTCCCCTTTATATTCTTTTCCTTCTTCCACAGAAGGAGTAATCATTGGCGCGCTATTGTCGACTTTAACATTGGCCGTTACCGTGTTTTGTCCATCAGCGGCTTGGATGACGTGTGTTCCTTCCGCTTCTTTCGTTGTATCCCACGCATACGCTTTGGAATTATACTTTTCATCAGGTATCATAAACGTGAAATCAACCGTTTTTTGTGATGATGCTCCATCCCCTACCGAAATTTCCTTTTCCGGATCTGCATAGCTGGAATCGTAAAGAACTGTGCCGTCTTTTAATACTAATCTGGCATTTTTAATGTAAAAATCATCGCGGTTTTCTTCTGATTCTGTATCAAATGGCGATACTTTCGTGCCTGAACGAACAGAAATCGTCGTTCCTTTCCCTTTCTCAAAGTACTTTGGATCAATTGGGACCGTTAACGTTACATATTGATTAACCGTATCATCAAAGATGAGTAATATGTCATCGCCAATCGTTATGCCATTTTTAAAGTAAAGGTTTGTTTTCTTCACCTCTACCGCAAAATAGGCTTGATCTTCCAGCGCTGGCTTCGTTTCGGCGGTGACATTTTTCGAATCAATCCGGATCGTTGTATTTGATATGGCATCAGAACCGGCTTTAATGATAGCCGTTTTATTCAAAATGGTTCCATCTGTTACGTTTAGCCTGATTCCTTGCGGCTTTTCTTCCTGAATGATAGCTATTTGCCGTTTTTCCGTTGTAACGTCATTTGTTCCATCGGAAATGACTAAATAATATTCCATAAACGCCTTTCCGATCAGCTCCGGTGAATAAATCGTATAATGATATAAATTGTCGTTAAAGTCTTGAAGCAAATCTACCGATTTATATTTTTCCGCTTGATTGTCTTTATAAAAAAGACGGACCGTTTTGACTTGCTGGTTATCTTTTGCATCAAACAATAGCTGGACATTCTCATATTCCGATACTTGCTTTTGCGTTGTTAAATCTTCGAATGCCGGATTTTCATGATCTTCTGGAATGTTAACAGGTTGATCAGGCACTTGTACTGGCGCCACTTGCCCCGGGGTTGCACGTTCTTTGGCGCTGCTGTATTTTTTCATATTTCGAGAGCCGTCTCTTGGAAACGTGAAGAAAATTCCTTTATCCGGTGCCGTGTCCTTCACATTAAGTTCATCATTATAATATGCGGCGGCAACATCATGGCCAGTATTTGTCGCGATCACAATGCCGTTATGGTTCGTATTGGACATGCCATTCGAGCTAATTTTCACAATCGTTTCATTTTCCACCAATTGAGTTCCGTAATGTGCATTAAAATCTGCCACCGTTTTATCCGTGTTCCCCTTATTGATAATCCAAAATACCATCGTTTTTCCCGCCGGCAAAATGATGTCTTCTTTTTCCGGTCTCCATACTAAATCGGCTTCAGGGCCATCCATTGGATATCGATAGCGAATCTTATAATCTTTTAAGTTAATATCTTTGGAAGAATTGTTGTAAATCTCGATAAATTCGTAGCCGTCCAATCCGTTGACATTCGTTGAGTCCGGAACAAGCTCTGTAATCAATAACGGCGGCAATTTTTGCGCATCAAATGAGCCGCTGTCAATAGTAATTTTTTGTTCTTCAGTTTCCGCTTTTTGTATCCCGTCAAATGCTTCAATCTTATAAAATATTTCGTTTGTGAAAATGCTTTCTTTTGGAATAATCGCAGAATACGTATTGGTCTCCGCATTGCTTAATTCCATCGGAATCGACTTGTATTCGCCATTTTCTTGAAAACGGTAGGATAAGACGACACTAACCACTTTTTCGTTATCCGTCACCTTTGCTTCTATCTTAATATCTTCTTGCCATTTTCCTTTCGTTACCGGCGTATGCATAATAACAGGCGGCTGTGTATCATGGCTTACTTGAACCGGCTCAGCAGGCACTTGTCCTTCGATGATTTTCCCTGGATTTGCCGGGTTGCTTAAGCCGATTTTAACGAGCTGCTTTTGACCATTTACTACCTTATACTGAATGCCCTTGTTTTGTACGACATCTTCTTTTCCATAACGCGCGGAGGAAATTTCGTTATTGAATTTATCGGCAATAATAATGGTTCTTTCTGCCGTGTTGGCCATGCCGGCGGAGTGAATCGTGGTCATTTTGTCTTCGCTAACGTTGGATTTGTAAATATTGTTGAAATCAGCAAGTGTTTTATCTTCATTGGAACCGTTTTTAATCCATACAACCAATGACGATTGAGCTGGAATCGTTTTATTGTCGTCAAATTCCCAAATGGCATCTGCTTTATGATCCGCTGCAGGATAGCGGTAAATAATTTGATAGTCTTGCAGGGAGACAGGATGGTTGCTGTTGTTGTAAATTTCAATAAACTCGTATCCATCACTGCTTCCTGTATTCGTTGAATCAGGGACAATCTCTGTAATCAGCAATTTTGGATTTTTCTGCGGGTCATCGTTTCCTGCCGCTTGTATTGTTACTTGCACAGGTTCTTCCTTGTTAGCCGGATAGTAGGTTGTTTGTTCTCCGGATTTTGCTTCGATGTAATAAGACAGCTTCGTTCCCACATACTCAGCGGCGGAAATAGTGCCCGAATATTCATCATTATTTTCTTTTGTCAAAGTCTTTGCCTTCCACTCCAAATCAGGGGAAGTTTGATAAAACAGCGTGACCGTCGTGTTTTCATCGCCATTTTCCACTTTCGTGCGGATCGCTAAATCTTGTTGGTTGCTGATGGCTGTCACCGGAGTATGTATAAGCTGTAAACCCGCCGTATTGCTTGTTGCAGATTGCGTTTGCCGGGGTGTTATTTCTTCGTGCCCTTCCGGCGATGATTTTGCGGATGGTGCTGCCATCACGGATAGAGAAGAAGGAGAGAAAACGCTAAAAAAAGTAAAACAAATAAGCATCATCCTGATAAAAGCAAATTTAAAAAGGCGCATTTCGCTTTACCTCCATTAAATATTGCATTTTTACAATTATTTTTTTCTTTTTCGACAATTGATTATATAGGCATAAATTTAAAAAGGCATTGACAATATGTTAAATTTAGGTAAATAACAGAACGCAAGCAATTGAGAAAGGATTCTGGCGATCGCATTATATTTTTATCCCGGATTTGGCTGATTGGTTTTTATTGAACGTGCGCGCATTTTAAATCGTTCTCGCCCCTCATCTGATCTGTAGCGCCGAAAAATAACTTTCATATTGAGCAACTTAAAATTATAGTTTATTTGCATCCTTATGGAATCCATACCTCAATTTACCAATAAATTATTTGCCAATAATTCTTTTCAAAGTAATTTCCCACCTTTATAATTGGGATATATTATTAAACCACGCACAGGAGGATATAGCATGAAACGTACATTTCTTCATATTGCTTTATCATTACTGGCCGCTATGTTAGCGTTGCCTGCCATGAATGCTTCCGCCGCAACCCGGTTTTCCGATGTAAATGCAAATTACTGGGCGTATAACGAGATTCATTATTTAGCAGACAAACAAATTATCAAAGGGCAAAACGGCAAATTCCTTCCTGAGAATCCTATAAAACGCATGCAAGCGGCAGAAATGCTTGTAAAAGCTTTAGGGCTGAGCACTAAGAACCGTCCTAATCCACATTTCAAAGATATTAAGCCAGGAGACTATGGTTATGAATATGCGGCAACTTTGGCGGATGAAGGAATTATGACGGGCAGTAACGGCTATTTTAAGCCATGGGACACGCTGACAAGAGGACAAATGGCAAAAATTCTTTCAGAAGCTTATGACCTAACATATATATTTGGCTCTGATTTTGATGATATTGACGAGGATAGTTGGCTGTATGATTACGTCTCCTGTCTTGTTGATAACCATATTACTACTGGATACGACGACAATACATATCGCCCAAATGATAAACTGAAAAGATCGCAATTTGCTGCTTTTATGGCGAGAGTTTTGGAGGATTCCTTTAAACCTGCCGTATTATTTAAAACAGTCGGTTATGATTGGGATGAGGACGGCGGTCTGACTCTGTTAGTAGAAGTAAGAAACAACTTCTCTTACCCGGTAGAGGCGACAGATGCATTGATTGCCGTTACAGACAATGGCGAATGGATTGCTCTCGATTGGTTTGAATTTGCTCCTAATGAACTTCGTTTAACCGCTAAAGAAGCGAAACGAATTCAGTTGTACTTCCAGCCAGATTATGTGCTTACTGATCCGGGCGATTTAACGGATATTACGCTATTCTCAAAAACAGAAGTAATAAAAAAATAACTTATAAGAAAGAGTTTCGCCATGAAGCGGGAAATCCGGAATGACGTAGTTTTTGACAAAGCAGTTGGCAGGATTGCCAGAAGAAATTTAAAAGAAAAAGCTCGGTTAGTTGCCGAGCTTTTTGTCATTTTTATTGTACTTGTTTAATTCGCCGGTTGATCCGCTGGCAAATCCTCCGTTAATTGATCATCTGCCGGCGGATCTGCCGTTTCTTCACCAGGCTTGCCTTCGTAACTGCCGCTCTCATTTATTTCATCACCCTCTGCCGGTTGTTGTTTTCCATCCGTCCATTCTTCTAAATCCGTTCCTTCCTCCGCCGGCACATCGTTTATTTCATCAGAAACATCGCTCTCATTAACGGAATCGTCCATCCCCCCATTTTCCCCCGTTACACCGCTTTCATCGAAGTTTCCATATCCGCTTTCCGCTCCGGATTGTTGTTCATCATAATAATTCCAAACGTCATATGTGTCATATTCCTCGCTGTAATCGCCGCCCTCGAAATATCCTTCGCCTTCGAGGCTCCGGTAAAAATACGCCCCTTCGCTGTTGTAAAACATTGCGTAAATTTCATCTTCAGCAAGAGGGGAGGAAATCCACGTTTGTATAAGGTCATATACTTTAAAAATCGGGATGCTAAAGCCAATATTTGCCTCTTTTGCGTGGCGTGCCGAATTAATCGCCAAAACTTTTCCAGTTTTCCGCTCCAGCAACGGTCCGCCGCTGCTTCCCGGCGCAACAGGGGCAGAGATCTGATAAATTCCTTCATATATATGCGGCTCGATAACGAAATTGCGGTCTACGCCGCTAATATACCCAAATGTCGCCGTATTTTCCAATCCCATCGGGCTTCCGAGCGTAATGACTTCTTCGCCAACCCGCGCTTTCCTTTTCGTTTCCAACAAAAGTGGTTGCTTATTTTTCAGCGCAGGAACACGGACAACCGCAACATCGATTTCGTTGCTGTAACCGATCACTTTTCCTTGGTATTCTTCGCCGTTTTTACCACGAACAATGACGTCAACCGAACCTTCGACCACATGCGCGTTCGTCAACACATCTCCTTGTTTGTCAATCAAAAAACCAGAGCCTTGCGCATAATCAGTATAGATGGTGAATACTTTTTCTTGCGCCTCAGCAATGATTTCCGTTACGTCTTTAACATCTTCATTGGCATCCGCCGCTTTTGTTTTCACAGCGGGCGCGGTCTGGGTTTTCACTTTTTCCGCCTGTGCTTTTCCTTCCTGTTTTACTTGCTCGATTGGCTTGCTGGCGCTGGCGACTTCCTCCGTTTTTTTCTTATAGTGCCACCATTGATCGGCAAGCGCTGCCAATATGCCGGCACAAACGAAGGCCATCAATATCGTCGCTATCACTAACCGCTTATTCGACCGGGCCTGCAAAGATGCGCCGCAATTGCCGCAAAATTTTGCCCCGTGCTCCGTTTTGTTTCCACACTTAACGCAATACACGTGAAAAACCCCCATTTTTTATCTTCTTTTCTATCATACTAGTAAAATATACCTATTTCAATAAAATATTTACTACTGATTGATTTTTTTCCATAAGCCAAAACGCTATTGCATCTAGGCTGAAATGCCTATAACCCATGTCTGGCAATGGAAGCTATCCTAAAATATCGTACCGTTGGAAACACCATTATGCAGAGAAATGGGGGAAAGCCACCATAACAGCTTTGTTAAAAGACGAAAAAGGAACCAGAGCACCGGCCCTGATTCCTTTTGGCTGCCCGCATTATGCTTTTCCGTTTTTCACTCTGCGCTTTTAATCCATGTCGGCCGCGCGCAATGAACGGCTGACAAAAGCGGCAAATTGAGCGCGCGTCGTTCGCTCATTCGGGCGGAAAAGACCATTGGCCTGGGTAACTTGGTTGGCTAATAATGTGGCAATATACGGTTTTGACCATTGGGATGAGGAAATATCCCGGAAGTGAACTTCTTCCTCCCCTGTTAAGCGGTAAGCATTCACCAAAATTTTCGCCATCTGCTCTCTTGTCAGCGGGGCATTCGGATGGAAGCGGCCGTTCGCACCGCTAAAAATCCCTTCATCGACTACCGTCGCTATCACATCATATCCGTATTGCCCAGGTTTGACATCCTCCAGCTGCGGATCAGGCCGATTTTTTGTGCTTAATCCAAGAGAACGGACAATCATCGCCGCTGCCTGCAGGCGGCTGACAGGCGCTTCCGGCTTAAAGGTTCCGTCCTGATAGCCTGTAATCACTCCTAAGCTGATTAAATTATCAATGTCTTCTTTCGCCCAATAATGGGAAGAAATATCTTTAAAAGAAGGCATATTCAGTATGGAAGCGCTCTTGCGGTTATCTTTTATGGAAATAATCTTTGTGTTGCCGGCAACTTTCACTCCGGCTTTATTTCTGCCCGCACGATAATAAGCAGTCAAGCGGTAATTTCCAACAGGCGTATTTTTCGGAAGTGTCAAAACGAATTTTTCCGGATAGCTTTCCCCTTTCGGCACAAGCCCAACCACATACTTCTCATAGGAGGCTTTCACTTTGCCGGAAGGATCGGTCAGCTCCACTTTCATGGTGCCGCGTGAAATAATGTTTCCATTGTTTTTCGCTTTCATCGTTCCGTACACGACATAATCGCTTGCGCGCGGATATGCCCGGACGTCGGTCAGCGACATCGTTACTTTCCTATCAATTGGATGGAATTTCGCCAGTGGCTGTGCGCTCCATTTCACACATTCGTCCAGCAAGATTTTTAAATCTTCGCCTCCATATAAGAAGTCCCACGCTTTTCCTTTTACTTCCCGTTGTCCATTCGGATTCTTTTCATCCCATTCATTCGATAGACGTTCATCCACCGTCATATAATCTAATAATTGAAATCCAAACCAAACCGCTTTTCCTTTTCCGTATTCGATAGCGTAGGCAGCACCGGTCTTCGGAGGCGTATGCTTCGGTACAGAAGAATAACCAATCGTTTCATACTGCAAAATCGGTGTCACATAACTATTATTTTGATAAGGTTGAATCACTTCAATCCATGTTGGCTGATATTTGCCGAAACGGCGGTTTTCCAGGAGAATGCTTGTTTTTCCCAGCCGTTTCAACGCATTTGCCACAATAGGATGATTGCCAGCGCTTCTTATCGTGTAATTGCCGATCGCCACATCATTGATAAACGCGGACTGAAACACTTCACTCAAATTATCCCATTCCCAAATCCACGTTTTCGTTTCATATATAATTGGCGTTAAATCTAAATCTGTTTCTTTATATGGGAAGCGTGCACTATCATTTCTTGCGGCCGCAAACGCAAAGATGGCTCCGCCGCCATTCTTTATATATTCTTTTACTGCTTGACGCTGCGCTCTTGACATCATGACCGTGTTCGGGAAGAAAAGAACAGCAAATTTCGCCAATTGCTTTGGATCGCTGAGCTGCGCATCATTCACATGTTCCACTTCATATCCCAAATTTTCAAGCAATAATCGGGCTTTTATCCGCTTATTTTTTATGGATGATCCGATTTGTTTCGGCTGAATGTATGTCCCATTATAATAGCCGCCTTCTCTTTTAATAAAGGCGTACTTTTCGCTCAGTTCCGAAACAACCAGCCCAACACGCACTTTCTCTTCTGCTTTCGCTTTATGGGGATGCATCACACTCACGCAAATAAAAGCGGCCATTAACACGCCAACCCATATTTTGAAATGTTTAAACATATTGTCCCCCCCTATTCCCTTATGCTGCTTCATTACTTATATCGTCCGAATTTGCAAAAACTTAACTAATATAGAAAATAAAGTCTTATCCCTGCAATGTTTTTACCCGTTCCTCCTGTGAATGAAAAACATCAATAAGAGCTTTCTCGCTTGCTGCTCGGCTGCGGCCGCCTTAACGTCAGCGCCGGCTAAAAATCTATTATCTCTCTGCGCCTTTCCACGATATGTTATACTGCTATAACCTGAATTTTAGAAGCATCAGGGAATTCCCAAGGGTAACTTTCTTCATATTTACATTGCCATTAATAATAGAGGAGTGTTCACAATAAAAAATGCAACTGCGCAAGCAAATCTTCATTGTAATATTGCTTTACAATAATTGTTCTCATTTATTTTTTTGTGCCGTGGATGGACCGTCTATAAGGTTTATCCCAGAATTTCCATTTCCGCTTCGGATGCGTCAACATAATCCCATCCGTCTGACAAATGCCAATGGGCGTTCCTGCGTTAGCTGAAGGCGGAAGCGGTGCGGGGGACATTCTCCATGGGAACGGAAAGCCCTCATTCGGGACATGCCGGCAGAGCGGGCGCCCCCTGTTAGTTTTGCACCATTTTAGAAAAGTCCTTTAGCGTATATTCCGGGTATACACCTAACCGTTTTATCTCTAGTAAAGGATCTCCTATGTGCACTTTCCCCTCTTTTGTCGTCACCGCCAGTTTAAAATCCAGTTCATTTAACATCCGAATAATACTTGAGTTATATTGACCGAATGGATAGGCAAAATAGCGGGCGCCTAATATGTCTTTGCTCCGTTTAATGTCTGCTTTTACCACATTGTAAGGCTTTATGACAACATAGCTCTTCTTTCCATTTAAATGATGCAACTGATGCGTATGGGATTCAAAAGTAAAAACATCGCTCATGGCGGCCATTTCCGATTGGCTTAAAAATTGCAAGCCATCCGGATTGAACTTTTGCGGTGCTTTCGGTATTCTGCCCGTGATGACAAAATTGACTGCTTTGAAGCCAAGCTTTTTTAACTTTGGATAAGCATATATAAAGCTTGTTTTCAATCCATCATCAAAGGTAATGACGACCGCTTTGGCAGGAATATTTGCCTTTCCCCGCACATACTGTTCTAAACGCTGCAGCGTGATCGTTTCATATCCGTTTTCTTTTAACCAGTCCATTTGCTCATAAAATTGGCTATCTGAAATTGTCGTTGACACATTGCGATAGTTTTTGTTTTCGGATTGTTTTAAAATATGATGGTACATTAATACAGGAACTCCATGATCCCAGCTGGCTTTGGAATGATGGATGTATCCTATCCGGCCGCCAACATCAATTTGATACCAATCTTTAAGTTTGCGGATGATGGGATAGCGCATATTCCCTTTAATCGTGACAAACGGAATTAACTTTCCCGTACTATTGTCATAGATTCGTTGATTCTTCATTAATAAAATCGTATGGTTTGAATTCTTTAAACTTGTATTCTCTCCCCTTATCGCTTTCGCCTTAAACGATTCGACATTGCCTTTGTACACATAGGCATAACTATTGCCGAATTTAATTTGCCACCAGTTTTTTCCTTGATCTTTATAAACTTTTAAAATATCTCCTTTTTCCATATAACCGACCTCTACCAATGAACCGGTGCTGTTATCCAACAGTGGAACATGTTGTTTAGTGGCCTTAATATATGTATTAAGCTCAGCAGCTTTAACGTGATGATTGAAAAAACTAAAAAAAGGAATGAACAATAAAAAAGCAAACAAAACGGACTTCATATATCCCCATTTCCTTTCTTTCTTTATCTTGTATTATTATAACTTATCGAATATTATGAATACTACATAATGAAAGATTAAGAGACGCGATAAGTTTTCGACAAATTTCCAGCGACGCCATAGGCCACAATCATGAAGATTGCATATACAAACAGAGCCCTTACGCCCCCCTGAACGACTTTTGACTCTCTATCCCAACTTTACTCCTTCCAAAAACAACAGTCCAATTACTATAAGTTGAAGGAAAAGAAAAGCCCCGCAGCGATTTTCTTTCCGCAATTCATTTTCATATTTTGGTAATTATCTGGTAATAACTAACACCGATCGCAAAGTGACATGAATCTGGAAAAATGCTATACTAACCATTTGAGAGACATTCCATTTTTATGATGGAATGTGCCAAAAGGGGGGGGAGAGATAGTGGATATTCTTGTCATTATCCCCGCTTATAATGAAGAAGCGGTTATAAAAAATACAGTGACGAATTTAATGAAAACATGTCCATATGACTACATCGTGATTAATGATGGCTCTACCGACCGGACATTAGATATTTTAAAAGAAAATCAATTCCATTATTTAGATTTGCCAGTTAATTTAGGAATTGGCGGCGCGATGCAGACAGGGTATCGTTACGCCCTCCAAAAAGGATACCAATACGCGATCCAATTAGATGCGGATGGACAGCATAACCCAAAAGATCTTGAAAATCTTGTTTCCGAAATTAAAAATTCCGGTTGCGATATGGTGATCGGTTCCCGCTTTGTGCAAAAAACGGATTATAAAGGAAGCCTTTTCCGGAGAATGGGGATTCTTTATTTTTACTACCTGCTATATATGATAGCCGGAATCAAAATCACCGATCCAACCTCGGGATATCGAATCGTCAACCGCAAAGTGATGAGGGAATTCGCTAACTATTATCCTGTCGATTATCCTGAAGTGGAAGTGCTGGCGAAACTGGCAAAGAAAGGATACAAAATTAAAGAGATCAAAGTAGACATGAATACGAGACAAGGCGGAAAATCGTCAATCACTCCTTTAAAATCATTATATTATATGACAAAAGTAACTTTTATTTCTGTGATCCGTTCTATTTTTTAGCTAAGGAGGAAAAGAGTTCATGGGAAAAGTACAGATAATTACGATCGCATTCGCGTCTCTTTTCCTCATTCAAGTCGTTTATTATTCCAGCCGCAATAAATTGAGGGACAAGCAAGCATTTCTTTGGTTTTTAATGGCTTTTATCGGCATATTCATTGCGGTCTGCCTCGATTGGCTCAATAAAATCGCCGCACTTCTTGGCGTAGCCTACATGCCTGCCCTCATCTTTACAATTGCTTTTTTGGTCGTCCTGAATATTCTTATTTACCAGTCAGTCACATTATCCGATCATCAAGAAAAAATAAAAACGCTCGTGCAAGAAATCGCTTATCTGAAACATGAATTGGAAGAATATCAGCGTAAGGGAGAGAAAGATGAATCTCATTAATTTTTTATTGATTTTATCCAATACATGTATTCTCGTTATAGGCCAGTTTTTATGGAAATACGGCATGATGAAAACATCGTTTTCATTAGATTCCTTTTCCATCATCAAATTATTGTTTTCTCCGTTTATTTTTTCCGGTCTCGTGATGTACGGCGCAGCCACCATTTTATGGCTTTTTATTTTATCCCGCGTCCCATTAAGCGTTGCCTATCCGGTGCAAAGCATCGCGTATGTGCTCGCTGTATTTGGCGCCTATTTTGTTTTTCATGAGCCGCTTTCGCCGGCCAAAATCATCGGGGTCATTCTCATTATATTGGGGGTCTCTCTCATCGGAATATCGCCTAATACTCAATAATATTGGAGTGAATATCGTGGTTCTGCCAGATAAAAAAAGGAAAATCATCGTTGCCATCATGCTATTAACAGCGCTTGCTTTCCGGCTTTTTGTTTTATGGAAATACGGATTATCCCTTACTTTGCACAGCGATGACACAGCATACATAAGAAGCGGCAAAATTTTAGCAGAAAAAGGAATGATCGTTTACCATTACAATCACATAAACGAACCTACCGTCCATATCATGCCCGGGCTGCCGATGTTGCTGGCTGCCATTTTCTTTATTTTTGGCACCGGCGACATGGGATTGTATGCCGCAAAAGCCGTAATGATTTTATTCGGTGTCGCCAGCGTCTTCCTTATTTATGCCATTGGCAAAGATATTAACCACGAGTGGGCCGGCATCATCGCTGGATTTTCTACGGCGCTATTTGTTCCGCTCATAGAAATAGATAATTTAATTTTAACCGAACCGCCTTTTTTATTTGGACTTCTTCTTTTCATCCGTTTTGCGGTCCAGCTTGGGCGAAATCACAGCATGTCCGCTTTTTATGGGCTGATGTTTGCCTACTTGTTCTGCCTGTTGTTTCGCGCTACCGTCGCTCTCATTCCATTCGCGCTTCTTGGTTACTTTTTGCTCATTAAATATCCGCTTCGGCTCGCATGGAAGCAACTAGGGATAGCCGTCCTGCTGGTGATCATCGTACTTGGGCCATGGTGGGTGCGCAACTATATTCACTATAAAGAATTTATTCCATTAACTGGAAGTTCGGGAGACCCCCTTCTGCTAGGCACATATCAAGGAGATGGATACCGGTATGGAGAGCCTTATGAAGAAGTGATCAAAAAAATCGATGAACAATACCCGCATATCACTATTTATGAAAAACAGCAGATGGAAAAAGAAATTGCTATCGAACGGATCAAAAGATGGTACAAGGCGAATCCGAAACAATTTATCGAAAGCTACACCATAAAAAAAGCAAAAATACAATGGGAAACGCCTTTTTACCCGGTTGAAATATTGGATGTAAAGAAGCCGTTCATCATTTCCTTGCACCAATGGATCGTACCGCTGGCATTTGCATCAGTGGCGCTCACCTTGCTTTTGCTCAAGCGCAACCAGAAAGAACTGTGGTTTTTGACGTTCATCATCGCGTATTTCACCGTTTTAAACAACGTGTTTTTTGCCTACTCAAGATATAACCTTCCGCTTATGCCGCTTTTATTCTTATATATCGGCCTGCTTGTTTCCGCCGTTTGGCACGTGCTTTTCCGCAAAAAAGCAGCCTCCTCTTGAACATGAAGGGGAGGCTTTGTGTTATGTGTTATAGATGCCAAAACACCATAATATAAGTTTCTGCCCTCCCGTTGAACGTAAGGAATTCATCCTTTGTGCAACATGGACACAGGAATCCCTCATTGTCACCGGTATTGGCTAACTGGCGGCATAAGCTTTTCCCCTGCCAATCATGGTACACATGTTGCTGGAATCATTGCCGCCACGATGAACAGAACAAGGATTGCTCCTCTATAAGACTTATCTGGAGATGGGGCATACACTGCAGATGTTATCAAAAAAGGCATAATGTATGCAATAAACAATGGCGCCATTAAATTAATATTACGATAATCGAATTCCACTTTAAAATTCATTTTCAAGATTTCATGATGAACCATAGAATTAAAAATAAATCTCTATTTTCCTTTCTTCTATCCATTTAGCGAAATTTGCATTTTTAATTTGATGGTGTTGCAAAACTAGAGTAAAAACTCGAAGTTATGCATAAGGATGCAGCATAACACATGCAGTACATATCGATGAAATCCATACCATCGGGGTTGTTCCACCCCATCACTCTTTAACTCGTTAAATACCCGCTCAATCCCGCGACGAAGCCCAAACAGCCATTGGCCAAATCTCGTTTTCAAAAAGACAGGAAGAACCCGGCCATAGGCATCTTTCCGTTCCTCGCTATTGCGGCGGTTGATGGGAGAAATGAATAGGATTCCTGCTTGTTCGGCTGTTTGTCGAACCTTTTCGCTGTCATACGCGGCATCCCCTAACACGAACTCCATCTCCCATTGCCCTAAAGAAGCGAGCAATGCTGGTGCCACTGCCACATCATTGCGATTCGCTGTAGTCAACACATGAGATAAAATGATTCCCTCGGCAGTGGTGCAGAGATGGAGTTTATATCCTTTAAACCAGTGGTATCGGGTGGACACTCCCCACTTTGCCTGTGAATCGTAAAGACTGCTTCGAAGGGCCGTGCTGTCGATCAGCACGATTTGGGGATACCGTACTTCTAGATCTTTGAGCAGCTGTGCATGGAAGACGGGAAATCCCTGTTCCCTAAACCACTTCGCCGCGCGGGAAAATGTAGACAGATGAGGAATTTCACTAAGCCCGCAAGCCCGTTGGAAACAGCGAAAACGCTGCAGTATACGTACTAACTTTCGCAAGGAATCAATAGCAAAATAAGTTTTCAAAAAGAAACATTTCAACAATGATTTTTTCGACACTGGCGGCCTTCCTGTCACATACGGTGTTTCCGGCAACGGCAGCGAGTCGATATATCGAAATAATGCTTCTAAAATTGGATCGATTTCATAAGACCATGCATGTTCACTGTTCAAATTGGAAATCATGATAGTGTCCACCCCTTGGTAGTTGGTTTTGGTCACTGTATATGATTTCCAAGGTGGTGGATTTTTTATGTGCATTTATGCATTCGTTATGCGTTTTGCAACACGTTCCTCCTTAAAAAAGCTGTTCCTTGGAGAATTTTCTCTCCAAGGAACAGTTTCGATAATCCCTTTCTGAAAGTGAAAGGATCATGTCAAGTCAGATATGTTTCTATTTTCGCTAGGCATTCATCAATGATTTTATCTATTTCTTCAATTTGTGCATCTTCTGGATTATACTTTTTTAAAATTTTTAGATTACGAGCTTTCCAATCCAATGATTTAATTTGATCAGTTAAAACTACCCCTGTTATTGGATAGCCATCGCCATCAGGGGATATTCCTTCTTTTGGTAAATCCACTTCGAAGGGATAACCCTTCTTTTGATTGATAATCGGACAAACAGCTATAAATCCTGTTGCTTGATTGAATTCTTTAGGCGATAAAACAATAGCATTCCTTCTCCCAGCCTGCTCATGACCAGCTTGTGGATTGAAGTTTAAAACAACGAAATCGCCTCTCTCTGGTACGTCTGCTGGCATTAAATCAATTCACGCCCTTCTATCCCGAAATCAATTTCCTCGTGTCGATTTTCAGGTGTAATCTGTGATATTAGTTCTTCCAGTGTGTATTTCTTCCGTGTTCTTTTTGGCTTTAATGTGATGATACCTTCATTTCCAATCACATTTAATTCTATTTCGGAACCTTGTTTAATCCCTATTTTATCAGCAGCATCTTTTGGGATACGAATGCCCAAACTGTTTCCCCATTTTTGAACAATAACTGTAGACATGTAGCCAACCCCTTTACTCTGGTTTATCTTGTTTTCTAAATGTTCTTTTGAATACATTATATCACCCCCAACCTAAAATGTATATACATAGTATATACATATTACAAAAAATGATACCAATGATTTTTCGACAAATAATATTCTCGTCGCAAAAGCAATCAAAAGCAATCATTTGAATCGATTAATTAAAAATGCTTTTTTCAGACTCAAAAGCATATATCAACAAGTATAGTTACAAACGTTGAATTGCGAAATGATGTATAAAGCTTTGCCATAACAAAAAAAGTAGGACCTTCAAGGAGAATCTAAAGCATCTATAGTTGAAGAATAGTTTGAGTAGTGTAACCGTCAAGTAAGTTTAGAATCTTCCATTTTTATTCTTAAAACCACTATTTTTAGCTATATTTTCGCCCTCTACTGGACATAATCAGCATGATTCCACCGGCCGGGTATTTGATTTCACAAACTACACCATATACTTATTCCTTTCTGAAAAAAAGAAAATGGCTCTTACGTTCTTTTGGTGAAAAATTGAGGTAATTGAGAATGCAAATAAAAAGACTTATTTGCACACTCATTTTCTCAATGAACCTCTTCCGATCACCAAGATTGCGTCAGAGCCACTTTTATGGTTCTTACGCTAATTTGGGGAGATGACTTTCTATTAACTACATGGGTATAATAAAAATAAAGGGGTTTGGAACGATGATTAACCTTTCTTGGTCTCCTCTTGATTCAACTATCGAGTTACTAGATGTGTCTGATGTCGATGATGGTTTGCGTTTAACGGTAAAAAGCATCCGTGAGTCTTCTCCCTGTCCTGCCTGTCATCATGCTTCCTCTCGCCCGCATAGTCGGTATACACGTGTGATTCAAGATCTTCCTATCGTTGATCGGCCTGTTCGACTCCTGCTTATTTCTCGAAAATGGTTTTGTGATGATTCTTCCTGTTCCGTTAAAGTGTTTACTGAGCGTTATGACTGGCTGGCGCCGCATGGCCGACGTACCCTTCGGGCAGAACACACTTTGCGTCAAATTGCCTTTTCCACGAGTTGTTTAGCTGCAGAAAAGATTGCACAGGCGATTCATCTGCCCATTAGCCATGATTCATTGTTAACGATGATTCATAAAACTCCTATTCCTGTAGAGGTGTCTCCCTTTCCTCGGAGTCGATGATTTTGCTTTTCGAAAAGGCCATACGTATGGAGCGATGATTTGTGATCTTTGCAGTCATCATCCTGTTGCTCTCTTGCCAAATCGGCTGCCGCAAACACTTACCGAATAGCTGAAAACATATTCCCATGTACAAGTGATGAGCAGGGATGGATTTACAGCATTCCGTCAAGGGATTGCCAATGCCAATCCTTCCATCCTTCATGTGTATGATCGATGGCATTTTATCGGGAATGCGAAGAAGAGACTGGATTTCCTTCTTTTATCCCTCGTTCCTGTTTTTGGCAAGTAAAAAATGCATGAAATGGCAATTAAAAATGCCACTTGCCAAATTCCGTTATTGGTTGAGTGAGATTGAATCTTTATAGCGATGACTATCGCCTTTAAAAATGATTAAATGGGAGTGATGTATCCATCGATCAATCACTGCTTCTGTTAATATTGGATCACCAAATACATTGTTCCATTGTCCAAATTGTAAATTTGTCGTTACGATGATACTTTTAGCTTCATAACACATGGAAATAATTTGAAATAACAATTCTGCTCCTTGTTTATGCAATGGGATGTAGCCCAATTCGTCTATGACCAAGAGGTCTAATTTCTCGATTTGTTTGAGAAATTTGCCTAGTGATCCCTTGTCATTTGCTTCTAATAACGCATTCACTAGCGCAGCTGCAGTACAAAACTTCACCTTCTTTCCCTTTTTCTTAATGGTATTTATGGAAATGAGAGTGGAAAGGAACGTCTTTCCCGTTCCGACTCCACCATAAAAAATAAGGTTTTCTTGGTTTTCGATAAAATCGCCTTGAAGGACATATTCCCTTGTAATGCCTGGGGCTAACTGAATATCCTTCCAATCAAAAGGCTTATTCGGAATTTTGGGTAATGTTGCTTGTTTCAGTAATAAATTGATTCTTCTTTCCTCTCGGTGTTGCACTTCGTGCTCAAACAGCTTCAGTAAATATTTCTCATGTGTTTCTGCTTGAATCGTTTGATAATTCGCTGGGATCCAACTTAGTTTTAGTTTTTTGGCATACTCTTTAATTTGCATTTCCACTTATCTTTCACCTCCGGTGGACTCGAAAAATCGATCATAATGACTAAGTCCTCTAGAGGCTTCAGGCATAGTGGGAACGCTTATTTTTGGCTGGATGGGTTCCCTTATCCCTCTTCCATTGATTAACTGATAGAATACTTGCTTAATGGAATCTACACTCGGATGCCCATATTGCGAAGCGAGCCGTAAAGCTTGCGTTGAAATTTCAAAATCGTGCTCTTTTAGTAAAACGGCCAGTAATTGTATCGTTTTTTGTTTTTCCTGAATGGTACAATGTGAAAAATAATCTTGCCATTCTGAAGGCATTTTCTCGTAAAAATCCGTATACTTTAATGCATTTGGCCTTTTAGCCATCAGGATAAGGTAAGGTTGCCATTTCATCGATTTTTGTGGCGTTCCATACAAACGCTCATGTTTCACTATGAGTTCATAGTCCTCTGTCAAAATCTCAATCTCTTGATATGAGATTTTTGCCAAAACCATTTGTTTGGCAAAACGGGGAGAAGTGGAATCAAGTTTATTCTCTACCCGGATGTAGCCATATTTATCCGCCCTAACTTGTTCATACCGAACACATTCGTATTCTTTTGCCGGCAACTGTAGAAAGCATTCCTTCTCTTCCTCAAACAATTCGGCAATCGTTTTTCCTTTTTGATAATGGGGCCTCTGCCAGTCTCTTTCACACTTTTCCCATAAGGAGTCATTAAAGGACTCCAAATCATATATCGTTAATTCTGGAAGAAGAAAGTTATTCCGAATGTACTTCACTTTTGCTTCCACGCGCCCTTTTTCATTTCCACTTGCTGGATTACAAAATTCACATTCAAACCCGTAATGTAAAACAAACCGTTGAAATTCCTCTGTCAGTTCTCTTTCTCCATTAGGCAGGATCTTTTTCACCGCAGGTGATAAATTGTCGAAACGGATCACCTTCGGTACTCTGCCCATGTAATGAAACATTCGTTTTAATCCTTCCAAAAAGCATTCTCTGTTTTGAGAAGGCATGACTTGAAAATAAAAGCCATTGCTGTACGGAAACGAAAGAGCTAAAAAAGGAAGAATGACACGTTCCCCTTTGTAGACGAAAGGGGCTTCTCCAAAATCTACTTGTGCTGTCGCCGGCTTGGCTTCTAAAGGAAGAGCCGCTGATTCACTCTGTTCTTGTAACTCTTTTTTCCGTTTAGCTACATAAAGTCGAACGGAACGATCTGACCCTTTGAAATCAAATTGTTCTTTTAACATTTCATACATTCTTTTTGCAGTTCTTCTAAACTTTTTCTTTTTCGTTAAGTCCTCTTGAATCCACTTATCTAAGATAGGTTTCACTGGATCCATTACTCTAGCTTTCCGGATTTGTTTTCTTTTCGTTGGACTAAAGTCCTCCATCTCTGCATACTTCTTAATCGTTCTAGGATCATGATTCGTTCTTTTGGCAATATCTGAGTATGAACGCCCTTTTTGATTCGCCTCATATCTGATATAATCTATTTCAGCCACTGCTAACATCTCCTTCATTACCTCCCGTTGAACAAGTTGCCCAACTAGGAGGGTATGGTATTTAGGGAATGTTGGCAAGTGGTTTTTTTTATTTATGTATGGCCGCTGGGGCCTACATAAATTAATTGCCATACACTACATTAATAGATTGCCACAAACAGCCATTGAACCAACGAATCATCATGCGGTATCACATGGGGCCATTGATAAAAGAGGAAGTGGGGCAGTACATCGAACAGAGAATGAAACAGGCTGGAGCAAAAATGCCTATTTTCACTCCGGCGGCCCTTGAGGCGATCGCTCTGCAGTCTCAAGGCTTGCCTCGCGTCATCAACACCTTGGCGACGACTTGCTTATTGTATGGCTGTCAGCTGAAAAAGGAACAAATCGATGAGGAGATCGTTCGTATGGCGGTGGAAGAAATGGGACATTGACAAAAGGGGCCTGCATGGCCCCTTTCGTTTTGAAGAAAATACATCTGAAAAAACGTGCAAACAATCGGAAAGAATGTGCAAAATCCGGGATAATTCGCAAAAGTTTTGCGTGGTATTTCGGATTTCAGTCTGAAATAATTTGAAAAAGGGGGTCTGAAATAATGTGCTAATTTACACTATAGTTCACGATTACGAGAGGGAAATTTTTTATGATTAAAGGGATGTATGAAAGGGGGAATGATTATTTCCGATATTGTGAGGGAATTGGGGATCGCTCGAAAAACCGTCCGAAAATATATTCACTCTCTCAATCCCCATCCGATCCGACCAGGAGGGAAAATTGGAAAAAGCTTCATATGTTTGTGAAACCAACCGTTCCCATTATTGACGAAATGGGATACTTAAAACTGGGATCTGAACAGCGCTCATTACTTATTTCAAGTGATCACCCGTCGATACGAACATGCCTGATTATCCTCACTTCCAGCAAAAGATTAGGGGAATGGGGAAAAATCGAGAGAGACTTGGCGACAGCGATGTTAAATCGATTACTGCATCATTCCATCATTTTTAACCTAAGGGGAAAAGCTATCGGTTATAAAAAAAACTCCAACAAGAAAAATAGAGGGATCAATATGGTCCTTCTGGGGAATTTTATGACGTTCTTTTAGTGATAGTTCAAATAATGTACATTAATGGATCAAATAACCAATGGAGTTTCCAACGATTTAGTTTCGGAATACTAATAAAAGCCGAATAATAGTGCAATAGTTTTAATTGTAATTCGATGTCTTACCAAATACACGTAAGAACCAAAAAATAATCGACCTTGACAAAGAAGAATGTAGCGAATCGTTTTTTCATGGACTTTGGCAGCTGTTGAAAGGATAACCTCCCATACTACTTACTATTTCCTTTCAAAACTTGTTTTAACTGATAAGCAAGCTCCCGAATCATGTCTTTTGCGGTAATATTGGCAGACAATTCCTCGCGTTGATACGCTTCGATTAATATATGTTTGAAACGCTCGGTTTCTGGTTGCAGAGGCTTTTTCTCCATGGCAAAAATCACCTCCAAATAGGAAAAAATAAATGTAGCCTCCCGTTGAACGTTCTCAATAGGAGGCTTGCAAACGGTTATTTATCGTTTTAACAAAGACGTCAATGACCCGATTTTGTTCCTCAACGGTCATGCTAGAACCGGACGGCAAACAAATGCCATTGGCAAACAATTCATCGGAAACGCTCCATCCTTCCTGATGCGGGTAATACATCATCCCGTTAAACACAGGCTGCAGATGAAGCGGCTTCCATACAGGACGTGCTTCAATATTTTTCTCCGCAACTAATATCCCCTTTCAACACATTAAACAGTTGTGGCAATTCATCGAGACTATATTTTCGAAGAAACTGCCCGAATGGAGTCAATATTAGATGATCAGGTAATAGCTCTCTGTTTTTTCATCGTGTTCGTCCGTCATTGTGTGAAATTTATACAAATAAAAAGGTTGACCATGCAATCCGGGACGTTGTTGTTTAAAGATAATAGGAGATCCTAATTTTATAGCAATCAGTATCGCGGTTGCTAACATAACAGGCGATAAAAAGATTAAAATGATGAGAGAAACAACGAAATCAAAACCCCGTTTTAATATAGTTATCACCTCGTTTCTTTGAAACTAAAAGTTAAACTTAATAAACAAGTCAAAATAAAAGCTCTTTCACTTCTATCATACAATCATTCTCTTTAAATCATGTGTTTGTTTATTTTTTTAATAACACGCTTTCATACCCATTTGGATTATTCGATTGCCACCGCCAAGCATCGCGGCACATTTCTTCGATCCCTCTCGTGGCAACCCAACCTAGTTCTTCTTCTGCTTTAGTCGAGTCCGCATAACAAATGGCTACATCGCCTGGACGACGACCGACAATTTTGTACGGTATTTTAATTCCTGTCACTTTTTCAAAAGCAGTTACAATCTCAAGAACGCTGTATCCCCGTCCCGTGCCGAGATTATACGCCTCTACTCCTGTTGTGTTCATTACTTTTTCCAATGCTTTCACATGTCCAATTGCTAAATCAACAACATGAATATAATCCCGTACACCCGTGCCATCCACCGTTGGATAGTCATTTCCAAACACGAGAAGCTCTTTTAATTTTCCTACCGCTATTTGTGTAATATACGGCATTAAGTTGTTCGGAATCCCGTTCGGGTCTTCACCAATTCGCCCACTCGGATGCGCCCCAATCGGATTAAAGTAACGTAAAAGGACAATGCCCCATTCATTGTCAGATACATATAAATCACGCAAAATTTCCTCAATCATCAGTTTCGTCCGTCCATACGGATTTGTTGCTTGGAGTGGAAAATCCTCAGAAACCGGCACACGCTTCGGCGTTCCGTATACTGCTGCCGAAGAGCTAAATACCATCTTCTTTACACCATATGCTTGCATTACTTCACATAACATTAACGTACCTGTAATATTGTTATGATAGTAGCGAAGTGGAATCGCTACCGACTCGCCTACAGCTTTCAACCCGGCAAAATGAATCACTGCTTCAATGGAATGTCTAGAGAATACCGTTTCAAGCTCATCCTTTTGAAGCAAATCGATCTGATAAACAGGAAACTCTTTTCTCGTAATCTCGCTGACTCGCTTTAACGCTTCCGGCTTACTATTTATAAATGAATCTACCACAACAATATCATATCCTGTATTCAATAATTCGACACAAGTATGGCTACCGATATAACCAGCGCCACCTGTCACAAGGATGGTCATTTGGATTCCTCCATAAAATTAAAGTCATTCTCTAATAAAACGTGAATAAATCTTCTGTATCTCATGAAGAACATTTGTTAAGCTATAAGGTTGAATCTCATTCAAAGAAGCTTGTCCCATTTGCTCACGTAGTTTTTTATCATTAATTAACTTTACAAATGACTCAATTAAAGATTCGTTATCTTCTAAGTCGACTAAAAATCCATTTACTCCATGTTTCACCAAATCTCTTGATCCCCTTATATTTGTTACAACTAAAGGTTTTCCAGAGGCCATTGCTTCCATAATACATCTAGGTAAGCCTTCTCGAAATGATAATAATGTTACAATATCTGAGTCGGACAAAATCATTGGGATATCATTACGAAACCCTAAAAAGTGGATATTTTCCAAATGATTTTGCTTCACATATTTCTTGAGATCCGCCTCTTTTTCACCTTTACCTACAATCACGCAGTGAACATTGGAGTTATACTGCAAAATTTTCTTCCAATTTCTCAGTAAAAATAAATGATTCTTATTATGATTTAGTTCTGCAATATATGTCACTACAACATCATTCTTTTTAATACCTAGTTGTTCACGGACATTAGCATCCTCATTAACATTATATTGCTCAAGCGAAACACCAACCCCATGCGTAAAAAATAAGGATTCTTTCTCCCTGAATCCCAGTCGTTGACCATGGTTATAATCCTCTTTATTAATTACTATTAAGCCATCTGTCCATTTTCTCGCTAGCTTTTCAGCCGTATAATAAATAAGCCAGTTTTGAATAGGAGCCCCTTCATAGAAGTGAAATCCATGGGCCGTATAAAGAACTGATCCTTGTTTACATTTTTTTGCTGTGTATCTTACTAAAAAGGCAGCAACCGGAGTATGAACATGAATTAAATCAAAATAATATTTTTGAAATAGTTTTAGTAGTTCCCTTACGGCTTTTAAATTCGATAACTGATAAGGTGACCGTGAAAAAGGAATATCCCAACAAATAACCCCCATCTCTTCTATTTCCTCTTTACGCCCATGATTTGGATTCGCCACTACATGTACCTCATAACCTTTTTCTTGCAATAATCTTATAAACGGTTTATGAAATGCTGCTAAGTGAGAATAAACAGTAGCAGCAAATAAGACTCTTTTTTCCTTCGACATCAAAAATCACTACTTTCTCTTTTTCTAAACATGTTGTAAAACGCATTATTCACGTATAGATGAAAAAAGTTCCAAGCCCTTAACTTGGAATTTAAATAAAGCGACCAAATCAAACCGCTAAGAGAGGAACTGTTATAATTTTGCTATCGAATATTACAATGTTTGGAGAAATAAATTTTCTTTTAGCAATACTATCATTTCTTTGCTAGTTAAATCTTATATTCACTATTTGTTATCGCCAATATTAAATACTGTATATTTTCCGAAGACTTTTAACACTTTCAACGACATCGTATCCCTTTTTTCTAAAAGCCCTTAAAATAATATCTTTACTCGGTCTTTGAATCTGACTCTGCTTGAGAATTTCATACTCCCAACGGTCCAATTCGTCACCAAGATTAACAAAACTTATAAGATTAAGCCCCAAATCTACCTCCGGTGTTATTACATCAGAAACTACGCACGGTGTTCCAGCTGCCTGAGCCTCAACAAGAGACACTGGCAACCCCTCATATATAGATGGCATAATAAGCACGTCGAACATATTCAATAAGTTAGGGATATCGGAACGCACCCCAAGAAAAAGAATTTTATCACTTACACCTTCCAAGACTGCTTGTTGCTCTAATTCCTGACGCATTTCACCGTCTCCAACAAACATCATTTTAAAATCTATACCATTGTCCTTAAGTTTACGAGCAATTGCAATAGAAAATTTATGATTTTTAACCTTTTTTAACGCTCCCACTTGGCCTATGATTAGTGTTTCCTCAGATATGCCAAACATTTTTCGTATAAATTTAGCATCTTCTTTGTTAAGACAATAATACTCAGACAAGTCTATCGCATTTGGAAATACGATTCCTTTTTTGTCGAAAGTTTTCCCGAAGAGAAAGTGACCTGCATCTTTTCCACAGGCAAGAAGATGTGTTGCGTTAAACCTTATTAGTAATTTCATAACAATTTGATAAACCTTATGAATCAAAGTATCTTCAGTAGCCTTCGTACTGTGAGAATGGGCGATCCTGCAAGTAACCCCTGCAATTCTAGCAGCCAATAAAGCAAGTCCTATATTATGTAGTGTATGAGCATGAACAGCACTAAAGGGTCCATTTTCCCTTATGACTTTTACTAAATTATGAATAAAACGTATAACCCCTACTTCTCTTGGGGAAGGTACGCGGAAAATTCTCCCGCCCATTCGCCTTATCTCAACATCAAAATCATTTTCTCTATTATTAAAATAAACAAAATCAAATTGAATTTTGTCTCGATCTATAACCCGATAGAGATTCATTATCATAATCTCCGTTCCACGACGATTCATCCCGCCTACAATGTGAAGTATCCTTTTCTGTTGACTATTTTCATACAAACTTCTGTCCCTCCTATATACCATTATTTATTTTGGGTCTTCACCATTTTCTGTGATTTCTACTCAATCCTAGAAACATGTTAGCTGGATGAAATATGCTTATTAGACATAATCCTTCTTCCGCATACAGATCACGAAGTGGATAGAATGGAAACAGTCAAGTGCTTTCCTTGACGGGTTCCATTCTACCAACTATCATGGCGATAGCGGAAGAAGTGTATACTTAGACATCCAGACTACCTATAGTTTTCCTTGTACACTTCAAAAATACACGTAGATGAAATCGTTCTAGATTTCAATAACCATATGCCCGGCATTTGATGTTTTTGATCTTGTGATTGGTTTCTTCCATTCGAGCATTCGTATACAGGCACAAAAAGTATTGAAGAATAGGCTCCTTCCATCTTTCAAGGGTATTGGCTGCTTACTGAAAAGAGACAAAAGTGCTTTGCTTCGCTGACAAAATCCATTCTTTCAAGCATTCCTTTGCTTGGTCATATTCATCGGTTCAATAGAAATCTCGAAATAGCTCCTTGAGATAATAAGCAATCGAAAGAGCGGGATATTCCTCCAAGATATCGTTCAATCGAAACTTACGAAGTTTTTCATACCCTTTTAACAGAAGGAATTTAACCTTTTTCAACTGTGGGAACTCTTTTCATGATTGATCTAAGGCTTATGTCATCTTTTGAACCACATAGTACTTATCGATGACAATCAAAAAAGCAGTCAGAAACAGGACATGAACCGCATAACCATATGAAAGAAGTTCTTGTTTAACAATTTTTAAATTCTGGCAATCCTAGTGGTATAGAAAGCACTTACGAGACTTCCTTAATGTTTATTTCGCCTCTAACATTATTGCCAAGATCTCGCCAGTGTCTTCTCCCTTTTGCAACTAAAACAAAATTTGGTGATGAACCTTTATTTTCGCCTATGCATAGCATACGGTATAAATTTCAGAAAGATATTATTATCAAGCGCATTGACTAACTAACAAAATACAGACAGTCGTGTATAGTAAAAAAAGCACTTTTCCTGCAGAATGTGTGAGTATCACCAAACCAAACCAAACACAGGAAAAAGATGCTCTTCATGAACAAGCATACTACTGAATGTACCGACTCCCACAGAAGTATACGGTATATAACTAGCTATTCGCTGCTTTAGACACATATGGTCCTATATAATTTTGGATAATCCAACAATTATGACATCATACCAGAAATATTGCTCCTCTCTATGGAAGCACGTGATTATCAAATCTATTTTTATACAAATTAATTAAAGATCGATAAATTAAATATTCCTAATACAGCAATAAATTACCAAAAAAATCACCTCTAACGCACAACTTAGGAGCATATTCCAAATTTTGAGTTAGATTAACATCATTCTGCTAATTTTATAATCTAGTTACTCTCTCTTCGAACCTTACAATACACATATTTTAACGTATGTAAGCAATTAAACGAAATAATAAAACTCTGTTTACTACACCGATTATCTGTTACATCTGCAAATTTTTATATTTTTGCTCTTTTTGTATGATAATATCTCATAATACTATTCGGAATAACCATCGCTACTAAAGGCTTTAGAGCAAAGATTCTTTGAGAATAGGGAATATTTAATCTCTTACAAGCATCTAATCTTGCACTTGTTTCAGCTAGTCTAAATTTTTTCTTCCTCCGACTATAAGCATTCCTATCTTCTCTATAATAAATTAAAGGTTCCTGAATATTTTTCAATATAAAATTATGTTCGAAAAATTTAATCCATAAATCATAATCTTCAAGACGTTGCCTTGTTAACTTGGTATCTGAATATCCACCAACACGAAGCAAACTTTCTTTCTTCATAATAACAGTAGGATGAATAAAAGGTGCACTTACAATCATACATCTTTTGTCTGGTAACATAGGGGGTTGCCGAATACCCCATACACCCTTTTCATCAAATACATAAGCACCCGCCCCACATGCATCACAATCATGGGTATTCATAAATTTGATTTGTTTTTCTATTCTATCTCTTACCATAATATCATCGCCATCATGGCGCATTATATATTCGCCCGTGCTTATTTCTAGACAATTATTCAATGTTTTCGCTAACCCCATATTTTTTCCATTTTTAATTACCTGTATTCGCTTATCTTTTCTAGAATATTCAAGTGCAATTTGATACGTATTATCTGTAGATCCATCGTCACACATAATTAATTCCCAGTTATCATATGTTTGATTTAATATTGAATCTATGGATTCATTCAAAGTTTTTTCACAGTTATATATACCCATAATTATGGAAACTTTCACATTCATTTCCTATACCTCACATTATATAAGTTTTATATGGGATTAGATTAGCATAAAAAATTAAAGAAAAAATAAAAACCACTAAAAAGACTATTGTAAAGTAATATTTATACATCCACCTTTCTATGGATTTCATTCGACATAGAATATTGGGCAACAATAAAACCAAAACAATACCAAAATAAGCTTCCATCCTCTGTACAAAAACGTTATAAAATCCCAACATCATAAAAAACAAAGATATCATTAATAAGGTTTTCTCATACTGATATTCATTATACTTAGTAAAGAAAAGAAGGTATAATACTATAATTACTCTCAATACAAATAATAATATTGATCCTGTTCCTCCAGGCTGAGGTTCGAAGTAAACAGTATATCTAGGATTTATATTAGATAATATTTCAAATAAAAAAGACATTCTTCCAAAAAGCATTACAAACACGATACCAAAAATCAATATACCAATAAGCATTGTAAATGTTGGTTTTACTTTTTTTGCTATTAATTGGATGATCATTGCAATAATGCAAGTTGAATGGAATAGGGATCCTATTATATTAAATAATAGAAATTTCTTTTTATCCGTATTTACATATTGAAGAGAATAAAAATTAATAGCGATGGCTATCCATTGCCTAATGGTATTGAAAGGCCCCGTATAAAGACCTAAAAGAAAAAAAAGTAATATTGAAAAAGCAAAGTCTTTAGAATCCTTTTTTATCCTCACATAAATTGGTATATACGTTAAAAACGCGCTTGCCCAGAAAATTCCATATGGGCTATCCGAAATTCTTTTTGTTATCCAACTTAATACATAGTAACCAAATTCTTGGGTCGTAGCATTATAATCATCAAGACTAAAATTACTTGATACAATATTATTGTATATAAAATAATATATTTCATAATCTGTACCAACATTAAATCTAATTCCTGAAAAAATTATTAAAATCAATAATATGAATATATCTAAAAATGTCCATTTTTTTGTTAGATTTTTGAACTTTATCATTAAAGCTGTTAAATAGGTTATTAAAATAACTAAAAAATATACTAACATTGCCTATACCACTCGCTAACATAAATTGAGAAATACACAATTCATATATAAATTGGGCGTAAAAGACCCTCTCTTTAGAAGTCAGATACAGTGACCAAAATCAACTATAAGAGGTGAATACTATTACAATTTTCAATTTGACGAACATGCAATTTACGATGAAGTTAACTCCCTATTAGAGCCTTTATTTGATACATCCATTAACTCCCTTTGTCAGAAACACCTTATATAAAAGAATGATTACTAATTCCAAGAAAGGAAATCTTTGTTACATGTTTTTTAAAAGCCTATTTTGCCACCAATTCTTGGCGACTGTCAGTCAACACCTTGCATAGCTTTCACTACTTCCGACATGCTTGTGAACTTCGGGAAGTTCCACCTCTCCCTACATTCTCCCTTGATGTCAAGTGATTAAAGAAATAAGGATTTTAGGCATTCGCTATCTAAAATTAGTAATCATGCATTCCCTTCAAAATCAGCACTCGCACTTCATGAGTGAAATGAGTACATGATATTACTGTTTCAAAGAACTATTGCTACATTTTTTGTATGACCACGATAGGAAGAATTTCAACACAATATATATCTTGTATACTTACGATTGAATCTGAGTCCAGTTTTTCAACCCTTACCGCAGCAATTTTTTTAATATTCCAAAGGTTAAACCCAGAAAGTAATTTGTTCTATATAATTTTTCCAAAACTCTATTTCTGTATTTCTCTCTCATTAAAAATTCTGAAATATAATTATTACCCAAATAACAATCTTTTTCCTTTTTCCAATTATTATAAAAATCTTTATGAATAGAACTTAGATTAGAAAACATCACAACTCTGTAATAGTAAGTATGCATATATTTTAGATAAAGGAACTCATTTTTATATTTTTCATAAAGATTATTTTTCTTTAAAAATTCTTCGATTTTATTTAATACAATATAAATATCATACATACTCTCCCGATAAGAGTTCATTGCACTTCCTTGTCTCTGTATATAATGCAAAAAGAATTTTTCTATTTTCATAATTTTTTTCGCATGTAGAATCAGAAAAAAATTAGCTAATAAATCTTCACCAATTCGAACCTTCTCACAATATCCTATATTATTAGAAATAAATAGACTTCTCCTATATAACTTTGTCCAAACACAAGGTATAATATTTCCAATTAAGAAATCTTTAAGTGGATCATCACAGGTTAATTTTCCATCTATAAGAGGAACCATCTTCCCATTATCATAGTCGACATATGCATTAGCAATAACAATATCAGCATTACTCTCCTCAGCTGCCTCATACATCTCCTTTAATGCATTTGTCTCAATCCAATCATCAGCATCTATTTGAAAAATATATTTTCCTGTTGATTGAGACAATCCATAATTTCTTGCTGCTGAAACCCCACTGTTTTTTGAATTTATTATCTTTATTCTATTATCGAAGCTACAAAATTTATTGATAACGTTTAAGGTATTGTCTGTAGAACCATCATTAATTATTATTATTTCAACTTCTTCCAGCGACTGATTAACTATAGAAGTTAAACATCTTTCAATATAACTTTCTACATTATAGGCCGGGATAATTACACTAACTTTAACCAAAAATAACACTCCCATTCTAAATCAAACTATTATTATACAACTGTCTTTATACCTTTTACACATATAACAAATAAAGATGGTTCTTCTATAGTTTTAATATAACCATTAAAACAGTCAACATTTGCTTCTTTTTTTATACTCTTTAAACATAATATTAACTATTAATAAAGAACGTAACTGCTTATCTAACACAAGAACCAAGAATACAAATATCAAAACAAAAAACAAACTACCTACTAATGGATGAATATAATCTTTTAATAATATTCCTAAAAAAATAACAATCAGTAGAACAACCAGGTTATACAAAAATCCTCTTTGTAATATCAAAACACCATGTTTTTTATTAAACAATACTAAACCGATTAGCAATGACAATTCTATAACAACAACAGCTAATGCACCCCCTAAGGAATTAAGTGCTTTCCCTAGATAATAACAACAAAAAATAGCGACTATTAAAGTAATAAACATTACAAAAGTTCTCTTTTTTTGATAACCTTTTGTTGTTAACGAATCAGCAAGTGGATAATTAATTGATTGTAGTAAAACTACAATACAAACAATAGAAAGCAAAGAAGCAACTTTCTCCCAGTGTGCACCAAATAAAATATTTATCCACCAATTTGAATACAATAAAAATGGAAGCACCATACATCCACCTAGTAAAGTCATAGTCTTGGCTTCTATAATCGCCATTTCCAGATGTTTATCATATTCCCTATTTGATCCATACCTAAACAAAACAGGATAAAAAGCAGCAGCCACCACTCCCGGTACTTGGTAGAGAATAGAAGGAATCCGATAAGCAGCAGAAAAATAGCCAACTTGTTCAAAATTGGTCACCTTTTCTAAGATAATAAGTGGAACCTGAGGTAATATCATTACTAATAAACCACCTAATGTAAAATTTAATAGATCGTGTAGTAAATTAGAGTTCCACCCTCTAAATAAACTGATCTTTCTTGATAATAACAAAATACTAAAAAATCCCCCAAATAAACTCGAAAATCCGTAAATAAATGACAACAATGGCAAGGACCATTTAAAAATTAGGCCTAAAATCAAAGTAGCTGCTGTTATTACTCCCGATAGAGATCTAATAAGGGCTGTATAATGCATTTGTTGTACAGCTTGAAAATAAGTAGCCCCTATCCCTTGCATTGCAGCTCCTACTATTGTAGGGTAAACCATTAAATAAATAACCTTTTTTACATATGGATCCTTATATAATAGTTCCACTATTATATAAAGAATAATAGAAACAATAACTCCAAAGATTATTCTGAGCTTAAAATGACCACCTACTAAACTTACTAAATCGACTTTATCATCTTTTGTTGCCTCTCTAATAAAAGTATGTGATAAACCCATATCGGTAAAATAACCTGCAATGCTGGATATTGCTAAAGCCAAGCTAAGTATTCCGTAGTCATTAGCTCCTAGATACCTGGCAACTAAAATTGACGTCAAAGCAGAAAGTAGCCTTACAATTACATTACTCGTGAACAAATAGGTTGCATTTTTTAATATTAGATTCATATTCACATCCCTAGCTCGCTTAAAGTTAATTGAATATAGTTAGACTACTGCTATATTTACGAAAAAAATTATTATTAAAATTTCTTTAACTCAACAGGATTTAAGGAAAAAAATGAATTTAATTAATAATTGTGCAATTTTATGACATAGTCTAATACCAAACAAAATAATAACAATTATTATTTCATTATCCCACAGAAGCACTTGAAAAAAAACGCCGATGGATTATCTACGGTCTCCAACAATTTTTCTCTAACCTCCTCTCTAGCCATCTTTTTCAAACCCTTCATAAAGTCGTGAAAAATTTTCGCATCCGCCATCGTTGACTTCCAATAAATATTTTCGTTAGCACCTACTCCGGATGGATCTCGGTTTTCATTGAGTATCTCTTCAAATAGCTTTTCCTCGGTCGAATGCCGATAAATTCCATACCGATCTCTTCGAAGATATATCCGGATAGTTTAATCAGGTTTTTCATGAGATCGACGATTATGCCCGACTCGCCCATGTCCAAGACAAAGATTATACCGTCTTTGACGAGCGTGCCGACTTGGATTCGCTTTTTGAATAACAGATTGAAGCTGTCGAGGGTTTTCATGAAACGGACGGCGAAAAATTTCGTTTTGTTTGTCGTTTTATTTATTACTGTCATCATAATAAATAAAATGGCTTTAGTTCCTCTTACACATTATTTTTTACTTTTTTAACAAACTTTTTATAAATTTAATTCTTTTTCTATCTCGCACCATCACCTGTTATACAAACTTTTATGGTCTTCAAAATAATTTTAAGATCGAGCCAAAAGCTTATATTATTAATATAATAACGATCTAGCTCCAATTTTTCTCTAGGGGTAATGTCATATCCCCCATTCACTTGTGCCCATCCTGTTATTCCGGGTTTTACTTGCAAACGATCAATAAAGCCTGGGATTTCCTTATTAAATTGTGCAGTAAACATCGGTCTTTCCGGTCTTGGACCGATTAAACTCATATCGCCTTTCAACACGTTAAATAATTGTGGAAGTTCATCAATTCTCGTTTTTCGAATAAACGCTCCTACTTTCGTAACACGAGGGTCATTTTTTGTCGCCCATTGTGCTCCATTCTTTTCTGCGTTTACTCCCATGGAACGTAATTTGATAACTTTAAAATACTTTCCATGTAAGCCCACCCGCTCCTGTAGAAAAAACGCTGGACCAGGTGTTTCTAGTTTAATAATAATAGCAAAAATTAAAATAATAGGAATAGCAATTGGTAATGCCAATAATGACAACAATATATCTAAAAAGCGCTTTACATACGGATAATATTTTAAATTTGTTTTTTGATTTCTTATTATGTACTGCGTATCTATTGCAACTGCATACTCCTTAAAAAAATCATTTTTTTTTTCGGAGCCAACCCCCACTTTCTATCTCGCCTCCCAAATATTGATTACAGAAGTCCTTTTCTCTTTTAAGAACTTGTTTCATAAATTGAATCAAATCTTCTCTTAACTCCTCATCTGCACCACAAACTCAATCGCCGTTTTGATAAAACCGAGCCTCTCGCCGACGTCGTAGCGCTTGCCTTCAAATTCGTAAGCGAAGACGCGCTGGATTTCGTTCAGCTTTTGAATCGCGTCGGTGAACTGGATTTCTCCCTCGTCATCAGCTTCTTGTTTCTCAAGGAATAAAAATTCCAGTGTGAATAGGTATCTCCCCATAATCGCTAAGTTCGATGAGCATGCCTAGTGCTTGTTTTTCGACAAATCGACGAACTTGGTAGAGGCGTCCGTGTTGTTCGAGTGGGGCGATGATGCCGTAGCAGTGTTTTCCCTCATCTGGAACACGTTTGACGCCGATAACAGAGCTAAATGTTTGTTCATATTGGTCGATGAACTGTTTTAAGGCAAGGTGTTTCCGCTTGAACGATGTCATCATCAAGAGAACAGCAAACGGTTCGTCACCGATAAAGTTACATGCACATCAAACGGCATGGTCAAGCCCTTTCGATGCTTTTTAGCGTATGTAGTGAATATCGACTTTTGATGGTTCTTTTACTTTTTCCAGCACATCTAGTTTTCCTTTTTGCTTTAAGAGCTGTTCCAGTTCAAACGCGTTGTCGAAACAGTCTTCGATCGCGCGTTTTCCTTTCCCTGTGACGATGATAATATCTTCGATGCCAGAGGCGTTTTTTCGACGATGTATTGAATCGTTGGTTTATCGACGATCGGAAGCATTTCTTCCGGCATCGCTTTCGCTGTTGGTAAAAAGCGCGTGCCGAGTCCCGCTACTGGAATGATCGCTTTGCGTTCCTTTTTCAATGAAATCCCTCTTTTCTATGTATGGATAACAAAAAAATATGAATTTAGTTCTAGTCTATTCACGGCAATAGATCACAACTAAATTCATATAAAACCGGGCATCTAACCCGCCCTCACACCACACCCTCGACGACTAGCGTCTAAGGTGGCAAGACCGTCATCGTCCCCACCCACGGCATGGCCGAGTGCCTCCATTGATAACGGTAAGGAGACATCACCGACATCGAAAAACGGAGCCGATCATAACGCCGTAAAGAAAATGTTCCCCCGACGAGAAATGATTACACTTCGACAGAGGAAGATCACTTTCCCACTAGGCATTGCGAGGCGAAACTAGATATCGTCAAAAATAGTCATCATTTCATAATCCTTAAATATTTTAGGAGTAATCTACCCTTTTTATATTCAGTCAATTCTCTTATTTTCTCATCTAAATTTTCCTTTGTGTTGGCAATTTCAATCAAGTCCTGTCTAATTCGATCGAGGCTTTTTTTTTCAATTAAGATTATATGGGTCTTCACCATTTTCTGTGATTTCTACTCAATCCTAGAGACATGTTAGCTGGATGAAATAGGTTCATCAGTCAGGATCCTTCTTCCGCATACAGACCACGAAGTTGGTAGAATGGAAACAGTCAAGTGCTTTCCTTGACGGGTTCCATTCTACCAACTATCATACCGATAGCGGAAGAAGGGAGTGCTTAGGCAGCCTGACTACCTGTAGTGTTCCCTGTACACTCCAGAAATACACGTAAACGAAACCGTTCTAGATTTCGATAGCCATATGCCCGGCGTTTGATGTTTTTGATCTTGTGATTCGTCCCCTCGATTCGGGCATTCGTATATGGGCACAAAAAGTAGGAAAGAATAGGCTCCTTCCACCTTTCAAGCGTGTTGGCTGCTTCCTGAAAAGAAGCAAAAGGGCTCTGTTTGGCTAACTTAATCCATTCTTCCAAGCGTTCCTTTGCTTCGTTATATCCATCGGTTCGGTAAAAATCCCGAAACAACTCTTTCAGATAATAAGCAATGGAAAGTACCGGATACTCCTCCAAGATATCGTCTAATCGAAGCCGTTGGTCCTTACGAAGCTTTTCACAGCCTTTTAAGAGAAGATATCGAGCCTTTTTCAATGGAGAAAATTCCTTTCTTGCTTGATCCAAGGCTTGTGTCACTTTTTGAACCACATGGTACTTATCGATGACAATCGAAGCAGATGGAAACAGGGCGCGAACCGCCTTATGATAAGGTTCCCACATGTCAAGAATCACCGTTTGGACCATTTCTTTCGACAGGACATTTTGGCTCAACAAGTTGATGGCGGAGTCACATTGGCGATCGGCATGCATTCCCATGACCGATCCGGCTTTGGCATCCATCAATACGGTTTCATACTGATGTCCCTTTTTTACCGCGATTTCATCTAAGCTAAGCACCATCCCTTCTGGAGAAGAGACCTCCGTTGCTGTTTGGCGCTCTTTTGCTTTTTTCGATGCGATGGAGTAATAGATGCGTTCCAATGTCGTATATGGGATGCGGTGCTTTCGGCTAACCTCTTGAATGGTGGAGCCTTCACAAAGTTCATACAAGTACTCACAAAATCGATTGGTGTAGTGTTGATTGGGTGGAATCGATTCCAAAGAGGCGGAAAACACTTGGGAACAATTCCAGCACCGATAGCACTTTACCTTTACGAACAAGTACACCGGTTGATGGAAAATCGCCAAATCCCGTACTTTTCTTGTCCGTCTGTCGTGGACAGAGGAAGTGGCAAACCCACAATGAGGGCAACGTTCCTGTGTCTCTGTTTTCTCTACATGAATCGCATAACCATAGGAAAGAAGTTCTTGTTTAATAACTTTAAATTCTGGCAATCCTAGTGGTATAGAAAGCACTTACGAGACCTCCTTAATGTTTATTTCACCGCTAACATTATTGCCAGGATCTCGTCAGTGCTTTCTCTTTTTTGTCACTAAATCACAAAATTTGGTGATGAACCGATTATATAAGGCAGCACCTTCTACTTCACATACTTTTCCAATATGGATTTTTGAGAAAATTTGCTCCGGATAAATTTCATTTTCGTTCAATAGTTCTTTGTACAATTTTTTCTCCCAAACGAAGACCAATAAGTTCAATACCAATCTCCATCGACGTTTTTTTGTTCCGAATATATTGTTTTTCACCGCTTCCATCAGATTTAATTCCATGAGCTAATTCCATGAGCAAAACATGCTTGTGCGCTGCCGTATGATAGATAACATCTGGCTCATGTTCGCCAATAACCTCAAAAAATACAATCTCGATCTCGAAATATCCGCAATAACAGATATGATTTCTATTAAATCTTGATAGCAATTTTTTAACTCCATGTCAAATTTGGTAAATACTATTTTCCCCATGTCCAAGAAGAATCAATTTTTTTAGCTGAAACGTGCATATCTGTCAGTAAATTTCTGAACCGATAGATACTCTTGCTCTCGCGATCAGCACGGTGTAACCCGTAATATATTCCGAAATGCTGTCAATATCTAACTCCACAGGATCGCGACCAAGCAAATCTTCTACTTCCACTTCACGGAACTGCGAAACCTCCACTTTTCCTGTCAACAAATCTTCAATCATCGGCATAATTTTCGTTTTCACATTCGTTTTCACGCATTGTTCATAAATGGCTTGCATTTCCTTTCGTTTTAAAGATGGAATGGCTAGGATAATATAGTCAATTTTCTTTTCGGCAACAATGCGCGGAATATCCTTCGTCGTTCCTTCGACTGTAATTCCATAAAATTAAAGACGTTATTTTTTCGGATCATCGTCAACAAAAGCAACTGGTTCAATATCAATGATTCATTTTTTAAAAGCTGGCGGACAGCGGCATTGCCACCTTTTCCAGCTCCGACAACCAATGCTCGTTTTTTGTTTTTTTGATACGTGAACATACTGATCGCAGTATACTCTCCAAACAATCGTGACCCGCCAATAGCAATAATATGAATCATCCATGTCACTGCAAGGACACGAAAATATATGTCTTGATTAATGATATATTGAATAATTGCCGCTGTTGCCTACAAAAATCGTGACAGAATACACAATTGCCATCAGTTCTGAAACGCTAGCATATTCCCACACTCGCTGATATAGCCGAAAGATAAAAGCAAAAATATGGTGACTTGCCAGCAATGTAATCGAGCTAAACATACAATAATGGAACACTAAAAATAGGAAGTATTGGGTTTAAAAGAAAATAACTGAAATAAATTGCTGATAAAACAATAATCGAATCTAAAATAATTAATAGTGAAAGACGCTTTTGATAATCCACCTGAAGCTTCCTTTATTTTAGATTGGTCGAATAAAAAATAAAAAGATAAATGAATCATCCACATTTGAATGACTGCAAATACTGATGATTCATGTATCTTTTTAGTAAAAATATGTCACATTCACGCAATGGACCATCCCGGTCAATCAACTAAGGATTGTCGCTGACGGCCCATTACATGAACTTATTACTTCGACTCCTGCCAATAATGCTGGAAGAACACTACCCCAATACCAGTCATTAAACCAACCACAAGCGCAATGGCGATGTTTAGCAACGGTTTAGGTGAGTCTGGCGTTTCAGGCTCGACTGGCGCTGAAATAATCAATACTTTATTATCAACAGAGAAAATTTTCGAAAATGCTTGTAATTGTTGTTCTTTAGATGTGTATTGGCGATAAACATCCGAAACAGACTTAATTTCATTACTCAGTTCATTTAAAGAAATTAAGTCTGTTTCTGTGATAGATGAAATTCCTTGTAAATGTTCTTGATCTAAATTAATGATGTACTGATTATTGTAAGAAATCACTGCATCTAGTAAAAGCGATGGCGGCAGCTGCAATGCTTGCGCTTTTTGGCGATACTCTTTTAGCAATCTCTCAAGCTTTTCTTTTTCTAATTTTGCCTGTGCAGCAAAATGGTCGCTGTCTTTTTTAACTCTTTTTTGAATTTCTGTGAATAATGATTCTTTCACAGCCAGCAAAATGGAATCGAGCATTTTTTTGACGTCAGAAGGGTTTGTGCCTTTTAACTTGATATTCACTAGATTCGTATTCTGTACATTTTCAACGGTTAAGTTGGATTGAACTTGTCCAATATTGTACTGCTTGAGACCACTTTTTTTAATCGCTGCTTCAATAACTTGCGGCGATTTTACACGCTCTATATAAGCGGCCGGTGTAATGATTTCATTAAAATAGCTATCCATTTCTTCTGGCTGCTTCCCAGGCACTAATCCATTATTTACAGAAACAGTTGCTTTCGCTGAATAAACAGGATCTATCAATACAAAACTAGCTAACGCCGCAATGAGTACGGCAACTGCCGTAATGATAGTAATCAACCATTTTCCTTTTAAAATGATTTCTACTAATTCCCGTAAGCTAATGGTTTCCTCCATAACATTACCCCTTATTTACTATCTATCCCTTTTTCATTTTGTTCATGCTGATAAATGAGAGCAAGCATCATACCAACAATCGCCCATAATGGCGCTGCCGTTCCTGGCAATGTATCGTTAAATAACGATTGAATTAAATAAGCCATCCATGCAACACCCAACACGATTACTGCATTTTGAGTTTTTCCAAACTTCCAAAATTCTTGACCAAATTTCCACAATGTCATCAGCACAAGACCGATAAAACCGATAAAACCAATGATACCTGTTCCATACAAAATACCGATATAGATGTTATGCGGTTTATCGACAATGACGTTTTGCGTACCTAAACCAGCTCTTTTTTCAATATCGTCTTGCGG